>JAUWFQ010000098.1 GCA_030606865.1 bacterium | reverse complement strand
ATAACATTAGTAAATCTCTTATGTTAATTTAATTAATAATTACAATTTCCTATCTAAATAATTAAAATAGAGATTTTTGTTAATTATGGCGATTTATAATTAACGAAATTGGCTTTTTCGTTAATTATAGCGAAATTTAGTTAACGAAATCAGAGATTTTGTTAATTATAATGCAATAAACTATACTCGGACCAAGTACAATTAAATAATTTATATAGAGATAATAATTTGAAAATCCTTATAGTGGGAGCTAGTGGAGCAACCGGCAGGTTGCTTGTTGAACAGTTACTAAACCGTGACCAAAAAGTAATAGTAATTGTACGTTCGGATGAGAGTTTACCTGAATCCGTTAAGAATCATAAAAATTTAGAAATAGTCAAAGCTAGTTTATTGGATTTAAGTGATTCAGAGCTTGAACAGCAGGTTAAGGGAATTGACGCAATTGCTTCCTGTCTTGGACATAATATAACATTCAAAGGACTTTTTGGTCATCCGCGCAAATTAGTTACTGATGCAACACGTCGATTATGTGAGGCGGTTAAGGCAAATAATCCTAATAAAATAGTAAAATTTGTACTTATGAACACTACAGGAAATAGAAACCGTGATATAAATGAACCTATTTCGTTTGCAGAAAAAGTTGTTGTAGGGCTAATTCGTTTATTATTACCACCACTCTCAGATAATGAAAAGGCATCAGATTATTTGCGAATTAAAATTGGACAATCTGATGATAACATTGAATGGTCAGTAGTTCGCCCGGACGGCTTGATTGATAAAGACAAAGTAACTAAATATGAAGTCTATCCTTCACCCATTAGAAGCGCAATTTTTAATGCCGGTAAAACAAGCAGAATAAATGTGGGACATTTTATGGCAGATCTTATCACCGAATCTGATATATGGAAAAAGTGGGAAGGACAAATGCCTGTGATCTATAACAAAGATGCTTCTTGATAAAAATTGAACATCTAAATTTATATTAGTGGTCAATTGCTAGTTGTTTGTTTGAACCTGTAAATTTTAATTAATAAATGAGAAACAAACGATATGTCAAAAACTAAACTCGGACCAAGTACATTGTCAGAATCACAGATTTGTTTGATTACGCTGATGGCGCTGATTTGAAATATATTCTTTGTAAATTTACATAGTAAATCAGCGGAATCCGTAAATCAGTGTGAATCTGTGATGCAGACAGGTGAAAAATTATGACCGAATACAAATATTCTGATATTACCAAAACAATCATTGGCAGTGCAATGCAAGTGCATTCATTTTTAGGAAATGGTTTCCAAGAAGTGATTTACCAACGCTGCCTTGCCATTGAATTCGCTAAAGCCGATTTAGAATTTATGCGCGAAGTTGAAATTCCGATTTATTATCACGATGAAGCAGTTGGGACGAGGCGGGCAGATTTTCTCGTTGACGGTAAAGTTTTAGTTGAAATCAAAGCTATCACTAAACTTGAAGAAGTGCATTGGGCGCAAATATTAAATTACTTGCGGGCATATAAAATAGAAGTTGGATTGCTGATTAATTTTGGTGAAAAAAGTTTGCAATTTAAACGGTTTGTGCTGAGTAAATAGTATTATTATAAAGTAAACTATAAATCCGCTTAGTTTACTTTAGAGCGTTAAAGTAAATTATAAATATTTATAATTAACGAAAATGCGGTTTTTGTTTATTATAGAGTTTTTTATTTAACGAAAACATTGATATTGTTAATTATAACGATTATTAAATTGAAAGGAAAAATAATCTGCGAAATCCAATAATCTGCTGTAATCAGCGATGCAGACAGTTAATAGATTATGAATAACAAAACTAAACTCGGACCAAGTACTTGCCTCTTTCCAAAACCAACTGTCCTTGTGGGAGCAATGGTAAATGGCAAACCCAATTTTATGACAGTCTCTTGGAGCGGAATTGCCTGCCATAATCCACCGGCAATTTCCGTTGCTATACGGAAAGAAAGATATACTTATAATGGAATAATTGAGCATGGTACGTTCTCAATAAATGTTCCCGGCACCAACCTTGCTGAAAAGACAGACTTTTGCGGAATTTATTCCGGCAGGGATACAGATAAAACGAAATTATTCAATATATTTTATGGCAAGATAGATACAGCCCCGCTGATAGAGGAATGCCCGCTTAATTTGGAATGCAAGGTGATTCATTCCGTTGAAATTGGCACGCATACCCTGTTCATTGGGGAGATCATGGAAACGCACGTCAATGATGATTGCCTTACCAACGGTAAACCGGATATTAAGAAGATTGATCCGATTATTTATGCAACGGGTACACGGAAGTATCATCGAATTGGTGATGAGATCGGGAGAGCGTACAAAATTGGGGAAAAAACATAGTCAGAATCACAGATTAATAGAATTACTCAGATTACACTGATTTTAGAAATAATTTTTGTAAATTTGCGCAATAAATCAGTGGAATCCAATAATCAGTGCGAATCTGTGATTCTGACATTTTCTATGGAAACCAAACAGGCTACTGACGGATAATCTGTGATACTAACAATTGAGGAAATATGACCAAATACAAATACTCTGATATTACCAAGACAATCATTGGTTGTGCAATGAAAGTACACTCATTTTTAGGAAATGGTTTTCAGGAAGTAATTTATCAACGCTGTCTTGCCATTGAGTTTGCTAAAGCCGGTTTAGAATTTATGCGCGAAGTTGAAAGACCAATCTATTATCACGATGAGGCTGTGGGCACAAGGCGCGCAGATTTCCTTGTCGCCGGTAAAGTTTTAGTTGAAATTAAAGCTATCACTAAACTTGAAGAAGTGCATTGGGCTCAAATATTAAATTACTTAAGAGCATATAAAATTGAAGTGGGATTATTGATTAATTTTGGTGAGAAAAGTTTGCAGTTTAAACGGTTTGTGTTGAGTAAATAGTCTGCATCACAGATTAATAGGATTACCTGCCGTATCCGCCAACTGGCGGAGTAGGCAGGCGTGACGTAAATGAATTATACAACATCCAAAGATATATTATCGAAAATCCATTAAAATGGGAATTGGATAAATATTATTTAAATTAATAAATTTAATTAAGGAATAATTTATGAAAATTTATATAAGTGCAGATATTGAAGGCGTTTGCGGTTCAACGCACTGGAATGAAGCTGATAATAATAAAACAGATTATGCCGAATTTAAAAAACAGATGACAGCCGAGGTGGCAGCGGCGTGTAAAGGTGCAATGGCTGCCGGAGTAAAAGAGATTGTAGTGCAAGATGCTCACGGTACCGGTCGAAACATAACAGCCAAAGAATTACCGGATGGTGTAAAACTGATACGAGGCTGGAGTGGTCACCCAAATGCCATGGTACAGGAACTTGATAACACCTTCGATGCGGTTATCTTCATAGGTTATCATTCACGTGCCGGTTCAGGCGCTAACCCGATGGCGCACACCATGCGTGGTTCTTATGTAGATTATTTAAAAATTAATGATTATTACGCATCCGAATTTTTATTACACGGAATGTTGGCAGCTACTCTTGGTGTTCCTGTCGCCTTTCTTGCCGGCGATGAAGGATTATGCGATGAGGTGAAATCAATCAATAAGAATATCACTACCGTTGCAGTGAAAAAAGGCGTTGGTGATTCGACCTTCAATTTACATCCGAAAGAAGCGATTGAAAAAATATGGCAAGGTGTTGAAAACGCTTTACAAAGCGATTTATCTAAATGCCATCTGCCAAAATATGATGAATACTCTCTTGAGTTACGCTTTAAAAAACAACAGCTGGCATTCGATGCATCATTTTATCCCGGGTGTAAATTAATTGAGCCACAAACAATTACTTTTAATACAAAGGACTATTTTGAAGTAATGCGGATGATGCATTTTGTAATAAAATAATTTTTATATACTAATAAACTCCTGATTTGTATAATTCAATCAATTGTTATACATTTCAAGCGGTGAGTTAATTAGTTTAATATTTATTTAAATATGTTTATCGAATTCAAAGATGTAGCAATACAAAAAATGACCGCTACTCGTAAGCGGTATTTTGGTCGTGTACCTGATGTTTTTACTAAGATGTACCAATTCACACGAGCTAAAACCGCACGAGCATTAGGTTATTATCCATATTTCCCAAATATTGAAAAATCTGATGCAACTGAAGTAACAATAGACGGCAAAAAGAAAATAATGTTAGGATCAAATAATTATCTTGGTTTGACAACTCATCCAAAGGTTATTGAAGCTGGAGTGAAAGCTTTAAAGAAATACGGTTCCGGTTTAACCGGCAGCCGATTTCTTAATGGAAATATAATGCTACACAATGAGTTAGAAGAAAAACTCGCCAAATTTGTAAACATGGAAAAAGCATTAGTATTTTCAAGTGGATATGGTGTAAATATAGGAGTTATCGCTGCTGTTGTCAGTCATAATAATTATGTTTTTAGTGACGAGTATAATCACGCTTCAATCATCGACGGGATCCGTTTTTCTGGTGCAATAAAACGAAAATATATGCATAACGATATGAAAGATTTAGCATATCATTTGGCTTCTGCTGATCCAAATCGTGCACGTTTTATTGTTACCGATGGAGTATTTAGCATGGAAGGGGATATTGCTAAAATTAAAGAGATTACACAATTGGCACACAAATATCACGCACGGGTAATGGTTGACGATGCACATTCGCTTGGTGTTTTGGGTCCCAAAGGGAATGGTACCGCAGCACATTTCGGTGTAAGCAATGACATAGACTTAATAATGGGAACTTTTAGTAAATCCCTTGGCAGTCTTGGTGGATTTATCGCGGGTGAAGACGCAATAATTGATTATCTTAAACATCATACGCGGACAATGATTTTTACCGCATCACTTCCACCTTCGAGTGTTGCCTCTGTTATAACAGCTTTAGAGCTTACTGAAAATGAACCTGAACGTCGGGAAAAATTGATGGAAAATGCTGAATATATGCGCAGTAATTTAAAAACAATGGGATATGATGTCGGCAAAAGTTCAACTCCAATAATTCCAATTATTATCGGCAAAGATATTAAAACATTTTATATGTGGAAAGATTTATTGGCTGCCGGTGTATATACAAATCCGATTGTCTCTCCAGCTACTCCACCTGGACGGGGTTTATTGCGGACAAGCTATATGGCAACACATACTCGTGAGCAGTTAGATTTCTGCCTCGAAATGTTCGACAAAATCGGTCATCAAAGACGTGTATTAATATAAAATTGTTTACTTATTTTAGATGTCAGATAATTCTAAAGTTATTTTAATTACCGGTACATCTTCCGGTATCGGCAAAGCCTCTTCTGAGTACTTAGCACAACAAGGTCATACTGTATTTGGCACATCACGCTATCCGGGTTCCTATCCGAAACCGGATGGCTATACGATTTTACAAATGGATGTGACCGATGATACATCAATTCAAAATGCGATAAATCAAATTATAGAAAACGAAGGCAAACTAGATGTTTTAATCAATAATGCCGGTTTTGGTATCGCAGGAGCAATTGAGCACACATCGATTGATAAAGCGAAAGAACAATTTGAAACCAATTTTTTTGGAACAGTTCGCTTAATAAAATCGGTTTTACCAATTATGCGCAAACAAGATGCCGGTTTAATTATAAATATTAGTTCAATCGGCGGAATTATTGGTTTACCATATCAAAGTATGTACAGCGCTTCAAAATTTGCGATAGAAGGACTCACGGAATCATTATATAAGGAGCTGCATTCTTCTAAGGTACAAATTACAATGATCGAACCTGGTGATTTTAAGACGAGTTTTACTGAAAAAAGAGAAATTCCGAAAAACGCCAACCAATCAAAAGCATTTCAGAACACTTTACAAGTCATTGAAAATGATGAAAATACCGGCCAAAATCCAATATTAATTGGAAAACTAATAAATAAAATTATCAATAAATCAAATCCACGATTGCGCTATACAGTGGGCGCTTTTGACCAAAAACTCGCAGCTCTATTAAAAAGATTATTACCAAATCGCTTTTTCGATTGGATAATAATGAAACATTATAAGGTTTTTTAGTATTGCGAATTATAAAATGTAAAATATAAACAGTTGTTTATATTCCACCAATTTGGCGGTATAAGAACAATGAGTATACACAAAAGTTGTGCCTAATAAAAAAAATATGAAACGACAAATTTATATAATCATCTTATTGATGATATCATTTGCAAGCCTTAATGCTCAAACAATAGAGAAAAGGAATAGTATTGGTGTTTTGTTCCAATTAAAATATAATTTACAAAAAGACGAAGTCTTTTCAAGAGTTCCTAGAAAGAGTTTAATGTATGGTCTAGCACTTAACTATACATACAACACCAATTTTAAAGTATATAGAATTGAATTAGGGGCTAATACAGGAACTATTAAATCATTCACGAGCACTACAAAAGGGATAGAAATTACAGGTTTTTTGGCTTTCACAAATTTATACAAAATCAAATCAGAAAGTGGGAAATTTGGATATTGGTATGGAGCAAAATTGAAATTTGATTTTGATGCAATACCTTCCGATAATGGAGATGCCTTACGTTATGGTTGGGATGCTTTGGCATCCATTAATCCAACTATCAAAATAGATTATGCTATTTCACCTAAATTAACAGCTAATTATGAAACTGATTTTAATGCTATAGGAATTTTATGGAGACCAAACGCACAAGGATATACCTTACATACTGAAGAATTACTTGAAACTAAAGGTATTTTAGCAGCAATGTTTGAAAACCCTAGATTTAGTTCATTACACAATATCTTTAAATGGAATAATAGATTTACATTTAATTATTATCTAAAAAAAGAAACTTCATTACAAGCGATTTATGATATTAATTATGTAAATATCAGTGTACCACGTAAAAAAAGAAGTTTTTCCTCAGCATTTAGAATCGGACTACAACATAAGTTTTAATATAATATGAAAAAAATAATCGTATTTATATCAATCATTATCCTAACTACAGGGTGTGAAAAAATATTTGAAAATATTGAAAATACTCCAATGGAGAATTATAATCTTCTGTTTGAATATCTCAACAAAGACTATGCATATAAAGATGAATATCCATTTACTATGGATGAACTTAAATCCCGCTATT
>JAUWFQ010000151.1 GCA_030606865.1 bacterium | reverse complement strand
ATAAATTTTTGAGCCTTCAAAATCCAGATCCTTAACTCGCAAACGGATACATTCCATTAATCGTAACCCACTGCCATATAATAAGCGTGCCATTAGTAAGTGAGTTCCCTGCATTTGATTTAAAACTTGTTCGACTTCTGACTGAGTCATAACAACCGGCAGATGGCGATGTCGTCTGGCTTTTACCGGCTCAATCTCTCCTTCGACAGGAATGTCAATAACATCACGGTAAAGAAAAATAATGGCATTAAGCGCTTGCCGCTGAGTAGATGCAGAGACGTTTCCCCGGACAGCTAAATGACTCAGAAACGCTTCAATCTCAGATTTACCCATATTAATCGGATGTTTTTTCGCGCCATGAAATTTGATATATCGTAAAATCCAATCACAATAGGTTTTTTCTGTTCGATATGAATAATGATAGCAGCGCAGAACCTGGCGGACCTGGTCCATAAGTTTTAATTTCTGATCCGGTTTAAATTTCTTATTTGGTTCCATAAATTTTCCTTGATTTACATGCTATGTAAATATATATTAAAAACATGGAATATCAATCAAAATATTTCCTTAATTCTACAAATAATAAGGCAATATGTGGAATATTTTGACTGCTATAAGGCTGATATAATGGAAAATTTTCTATCTATTGACGATGATAAGCCGACCGCAGGCGGTCGGCTTATCGGCACGGGAGTTGTTGGCTCACTCCATGAAAGACCACCTGCGGCGGCCTATCATGTCGTTCGAGCCGACCCCGCCTATGGCGGCTACGTCCTGTACTCGCATCGGAGAGAAATCCTTTCTCTCCTCACTGTGTACAGGATGCGGCTCAACTCCCGTGCCGTTAGGTGTAAAATAACAGACATAACAATTTTAAGGTTGATAAATGGTTACTGATGTAATTAGTTCAAATACTTTGTTTCATTTTACGGATAGCTCCGATAATCTAATAAGCATACTTGAGAATGAATTTTATCCAAGATATTCTCTGGAAAATTGGTCGTTTTTAAATAAAGTAGAAAGATATGAAAAATGGGAAATCGCAATTCCTATGGTTTGTTTCTGTGATTTACCCTTATCAAAAATTAGAAGTCATTTAGAATTTTATGGTAACTACGGAATTGGACTGAAAAAAGAATGGGGTTTACTAAATGGTATAAATCCAGTGCTTTATATAAATGTTGGTTCATATTTGCATCAATATCTAATTCATATTTGTGAAAAGAATACTGAGATAACTAATAAATCTGATGTTTCATTAATTACGAATGAACTTCTTAGCTTCGTTAAACTATATGAAGATAAAATATGGAGGAATAATGAATATTTGTCTAAAAAATTTTATGATGAAAGGGAATGGCGATTTGTACCATATTTACTTAATGAAGGTTATAATATAAAAGATACTGATTATAGACTTTCAGAAGAAGAATATTTTAATCCTGTCAAATTATCTCAAGCAAATTTAAAAATTGAACAACGTATCAAATTAAAATTTGAACCTAATGATATAAAATATTTAATAGTAAAAGAAGAAAATGAAATTTTACCATTAATCAATGCTGTTAATAAGATAAAACAAAAATATTCAGAGGATGTAAAGAAGGTATTATTTTCAAGAATAATTTCTTGTGAACATATTTTAACAGATTTTTAATTGAATAAAACACCTAATATTTGCGTGGAGATAACGCCTTGAGCTGTTCGACAAATTCAGAATTTGATGATTTTGCAGAAAGCAATCTTATAAAAAAGCAATGTCGCTTCGAGACCCGGCGTATCTCACACTTGCCCGTTAGCCGTATAATTTGAACAAACGAGATTGAAAAATAATTACTCAAATACCAGGTCTATACTTTTCAACTAACGAATAATAAAAGGAGAAAGAAATGAGATGTAAAATCTGTGGTGAAGATTTCCCATCAAAATACTATTTTAAAACTGGAGATATTTGCAACGATTGTTATAAAAAACAGCTTCCCACTGAATCCAAAGAAACTAATGGCAAAAATAATATCATTGGAATTAAAAATAACACAGAAACGCCTGAATTTAAAACGTTAACAGGATATGGAAAATTTATTTCAGGACTTGGCTGGTTCATTATATTCTTGACAGGTATTTTGGTAATCATAGAATTAGTTTCAGAAATGGAAGTTATATTTGTTGTCAGTAGTATTTTTTCGGGAGCAATATTAGGAATTCTTGTCGTCGTTTTTGGGCAAATAATTTCATGTTTTGTTTCCATAGAAAAGAATACCCGAATGACTTATGAACTATTAAAGAATAAAGAACAGCAAGAGTGATATTCTTGATTTTATGTATGTCGATAATTACTAAATATTCGGCTAACCAATGCGTGCACCTAACAGCCAGAGCTGTTCGATGAATTCAGGATTTTGGTATTTTATCAGATTTTTGAAAAGCAAATATAATGCGCAATTTTATCTGGCTGTAGGTGACGCCTGTCCGTTAGCGGTATAAACAAAAGTATTGACATTGCTAAAAAGTCATAATACATTCTGGTTAGACTAGTCATGGAGGTATTATGAAGAATGTTTGGCAGTTACAAGAAGCAAAGGCAAAATTTAGCAAAGTTATTAATGAAGCGATTCAACGTGGTCCCCAAATCATAACCAAACACGGGATAGAAACTGCTTTGCTGATATCAATAGATGATTATAAACAGATTAGTAAAAAGGAGTCTAAAATATCCCGGTTTTTCAAGTCTTCTCCTCTATATAATGTAGAATTGGATATTCAACGTTCTAAAGACTATCCCAGAGATATTGAATTGTGAATTACTTATTAGATACCTGCGTAATATCAGAATTAATTAAACCGAGACCTTCACAAAAAGTAGTAACATGGATTGATTCAATTGAAGAGGAGAAACTATATATTTCTGTAATAACTATTGGTGAATTTGAAAAAGGTATATCAAAACTACCCACATCATCAAAGAAGGATAGGATTTCTGATTGGCTTAATGAAGATTTACTTATTCGATTTAAAGGTAGAATATTAGATCTGGATGTTAATACGCTTATCAAGTGGGGGCAAATTGCTGCGAACCTTGAAAACCAGGGTAAAAAGATACCAGCCGTTGATTCTCTAATTGCAGCTACAGTATTGCAACATGATTTATGTCTTGTTACCAGAAATATACAAGATTTTCAAAACTGTAGTATAAAAATATTGAATCCGTGGGAATAATTCCGCTAACCATTTTATTCACACGACAGCGAACGCAGTTGCATGGTTTGAGGGCTTTTGAGTTTGGTTAGAGTTTTTGAAATGATGAAAGGTTTTCAGATTTAAGTTAGCTGCAGGTGATGAACGCCGTTATTCACAATTTATTGTTTAATTTTGTATTATAGTATTTATTCTTTAATCTGATTTAATATTTTAACTGCTTCGATTAAACTTTCCTTTGTACCTATATCTATCCACATAGAACTATCATGATTAAATTCTTTAATGCTGTAATTAGTAGCTAAATTTAAATACACATCAATCATTGAAAAGACACACTGTTCAGGCATTAAGTCAAAAATTGATGGATTTATTATGTGAATTCCACTGAAAGCGAGGGGAATAAGGTCTGATTTGGGTTGTTTTGCAATTTTTATTTCACTCGTTTTTGTATTTTTCCAACCACATAAATTATTTTCATTATCAAATAAAAGATAACGGCTGCTTTGCCGATTTCTGACAGCAAGTGTCGCTAGTGCCTCAGAAATAATATGTACTTCGTAGAATTGCTTTAAATCAATATCTGATAAAATATCTACATTATGAACTAAGAATGGTTTATTGTCGTTGAAAAACCATGAAGCTTTTTTTAAGCCGCCGCCGGTATTTAGAAGTAGGTCTGTTTCATCTGACACTCTAATATCAATGCCAAAATTATTTTTCTCTTTTAAAAAACCGATGATCTGGTCGGCGAAATGGTGGACATTTATAATAATTTCATTAAAGTCGTATAATTTTAATCTTTTGATTACAATCTCA
>JAUWFQ010000139.1 GCA_030606865.1 bacterium | reverse complement strand
AAATATATTTGTGGTAATCGAATCGTTAATTACATTAACCACACGTTCTGATGATTTACCATCTGTGTAGGAATGAATTTCATTTAAATAAAATTGACGATTCTCAGAAAATTCTGTTGGATCTAATAATAATCTAGTTATTGCTCCAAGCAAATCTTTTGCATCTATAATATTAATTCCTTTATCAGTACGCGCAATTGCTTTATAAGTGATAATTGGACGATCCAAAGGTAAAAATTCATAGGCAACTGAAGATGTATCGGTAATTAAAATATTACTGATGATAAAGTAAGGTAGTATATTGTTTTCATCAATTATTTTAAATGTTTCACTAACTAAATCACGATATTTATTCTGAACGTTTTTATCCATAAGAGTATGGAACTTAACCAACCACTGAAACTTATCTTTTAACTTTGTAATCTCTGCCAATAAATCACTAGCAGAAGTATACTTGGGCGGGAATGTGGGTGCATATAATAAAATCGGTTTATTAGGATCAAATCCAATTTTCTTAATAAGATTTTCTTTTGAGTTTAGGTCAGAATTTATTTCAGTAAATAATGGGTCAAGTTTAGGCCATCCGGTTTCTTTAACTGTAAAGTATTTGTACTTTTGGGCAAGTTGTTTGAATCGTTTTGTCGATTCTGAACCATGAGTACAATATAAATCAAATTGACCATTAATATTATAAAATCCCTTTACTTCGTCATCCATACCATGAAAGATTTGTACTTTTATACCAGGCCAATAATTTGGGACTATATTACCAGGGACTAATACTGCATCAGGGTTATATGCTATCACTTCTTCAGTAGTTTTTAATAATTTCCCATTTGGAATAATATCAGAAGCAGTACTAGCTGTAAACCAAGCAGTTTCACCTCTATCGGAGTCATGTATCAATTGATCAATTGGTTCCAGGATTGAAAATGAATAAGGTTTTGTAACAAAAAACAGGTATCTAAGTCTGTCTGCAGACATTATTTTTAATAGATTTCTTTAAATACCCAAAGTATATCATCGCTATTTAAATCAATAATATTATTTGCCATTCTACTTTTTGTAAAAGATCGTTCGACAATATTATCTAAATGTTCTTTACTAACACCCCAATCCTTCAATGTAAAATCTATAATGTTATTGGGGATGTCCAATATTAATTTCTCTAATTCTGCAAGATTGTCTATTCCCAATTTATTAAAAAGTATATCTAACTGAGTTTTTATTGCCCTTTCATTGATTCTTAATAACGGAATAATGGGCATTGAGCAAGCAATGCCGTGAGGGATACCGTAGGAAATTGTCAAGGGATAGCTCATTGAATGTGCTGCTGCTGTTTTTGTATTTGAGAATGCCAATCCTGCTAAATTGGATGCTTTCAAGAATTTATTTCTTATTTCAATATCGTGTGGATTCTTTTTTAATAGTTCAACATTTTGAAGAATAATACATATTGCCTCAATTGCAAAATCAGTAGATTTTTGATTGGCGTTTTTATTCCAAATAGCTTCGAAACAATGGCTTAGTGCATCTAAAACTGTTGTAATTGACAACTCTAATGACAAACTCAAGGTAAGTGAACCATCTAAGATTGCTACATCAGGATATAATTCAGGATATGCAATTGAATACTTCCGTTTTTCCGTCATATTCCAAATGGTACCCCACATTGTTACTTCGCTTGCGGTACCATGTGTAGTCGGTATGAATATTGCCGGTATCCGATGTGGAAATGGTGCTTCTATAGTGAATAATTCCTCCAATTTGTAAATTCCTATTCCAATGGCCGTCATTACTGTTTTAGCAGTATCCATTACCGAGCCGCCCCCCAAAGCGATAACTCCATCGTAATTACTATTTCTACTAAAATCAATTGCACATTGACAGCTTTCAAAAGTAGGGTTATTCTCTATATCATTAAAGATAATCCTTTCATCAAATATATTTAATAAACCATTTCGTTTAATATTACCAGAAGATGCAATAATTAATGGATTGTTAATATTAAGTTTAGAGATAGATTTAGTTAAAGCTGTTCGCCAATCATCAGTTTCAATTACTTTTACAGGATTATGATACATTTGAGTCAAATATAGATGAAATATTATTTCTTTTTTAAAAATTCAATCAAATTGCGTTTATTATCTATCGGTTTTATGGTTGGTCGCCCCAAATCAGTTCTTGAGCCCGGTTTAAGTTTAATTTCTAAAAAATTGGGGCCGCTATTATTAAAAAAATCAGCTAGATTTTTTGATAGTTTATCAGTTGTATCAATACCAATTATATTTTTATAATTTGTTGAATTAACAATACCTTGAACATCTATTGAATCAATAGCTGTCTTTTGTCCACCAACCGATTCATGAACGTAATTATTCATCAATATATGGTAAAAATTACTTGGTTGAATTTTCCCAACGGTTGTTAAAGCACCTAAGTGCATTAACAATGCTCCGTCTCCATCAATACATATTACTTTTCTTTTTGGCTGAGCAAGCGCAATACCCAAAGCAATTGAAGAACAATGTCCCATAGAACCTACCGTTAAAAAATCTTTAAAATGCGGTTTGTTATTTTTCTCTCGTATTTCAAATATCTCACGTGAAGTTTTACCTGTTGTAGATACAACCACCGCATCATTTGGGATATGCTTTAATACAATTTCTAAGGCTTCTTCACGCGTCATTAAATCAGTTTCGGTTTTATCTTTAACAACATCATATTTTTCAAAAGTTCCTTTTTTAATTACAATCGCATATGGACGATTCTCAGTAATCGCTACCTCAATTCCTTTTGTGATTTTCTGCTTCCATTCAGTATCATCAGCAGATATAATATCGTAAAGCAAATTAATTGAATCCATCAAATCTAATTGAACTTTACCTTGTTTAATATGCTGCGGTTCATCCTTAACTCCGGGTTCGCCGCGCCATCCAATTAAAATTAGCATTGGAATTGAATACACTTCCGGGTCAGCAAGAGATAGCAATGGATTTATGGCGTTCCCTAAACCGGAATTTTGCATATAAACTAAAGCGATTTTGCCGGTACCAAGATGGTAACCAGTAGCTAAAGCAACAGCATTGCCTTCATTCGCTGCAATAATATGCATATCAGTTGATACATTATCATCAATACAAAGACATAATTGTTTTAAAAGTGAATCCGGTACACCTGTAAAAAAATTCACATTGTTATCGGCTAATAGCCGAAAAAATTGTAGCGGTTGAATGCCCACTACTTATTTCCCGGAATAAGTGTTAATACATCTTTAATTGACATACAATATTCATCAGATGCTTCTAAACAACGATCATACTTTAAAATAGATTCTGCAGTCTGAACCATGGATGGGTAGGCACTACGGATAAGGTGGTTACCATATATCACAATTTGCACTCCTAATTTTTCAAAGTCATCAATAGTGAGATGGCTAAATGTAGAAGGTACAACCACGAGTGGAACTCTTTTTTCAAATTTTTTAAAGTTTTTACAAAAATCAATAATTTCTTGTCCGTCTTTCTTCTTACTATGAATCATGATTCCATCAGCACCGGCTGAAATATACGCTTTTGCTCTTTTGAGAGCATCGTCCATACCATTGTTTAATATTAGACTTTCTATCCGAGCAAATATCATAAAATCATTAGTTACCAATGCATTTTTTCCGGTATGTATTTTCTCGGAAAAATGTTCTATCGAATCCTGCTCTTGAACAACATCAGTGCCAAATAATGAATTACGTTTAAGTCCAATTTTATCTTCAATAATTACAGCCGAAACGCCTAACCGTTCCATCGTGCGAACGTTAAATTGAAAATGTTCAATTTCACCACCGGTGTCACCATCAACAATAATTGGTTTAGTTGTCACTTCTAAAATTTCTTCAATAGTTTGGAAACGTGAATAAAAATCAACAACTTCAGTATCAGGCTTCCCTTTAGATGTAGAAACGGTTAGACTGCTCAACCACAACGCATCAAATTCTCTGATACCACCATCTTTATGTACTTTTGTTTTTTCTACTATCAATCCGGTGATTCCATTATGAGCTTCCATTACGCGCAAAACCGGTTTTACACTTAACATTAATCGTAATGATTTGAGACGCATATCGGGAGTAATCCCTCTTTCTTTTAACGCTTCAATAAGCTGAGTAGATGAAACTCCTTCAGTGTATTTTGGCTCAACTAATTTACCGTTCCATTTATTGAGTGCATCAATAGCACGCTGACGTGTTTTTTTCTGAATACCGGTTTTCCAATCATCACCATGTACTAAAATGTCCGGCTTAATTTTTTGTAGATTAGGAACATAATCTAAAGTCTCTTGCGGAACTACTTCCTCTACACCTTTTAAATTTTCTACAATCGCTTTGCGATGTTTATATGGAGTAAAAGGAATTCGTTTATAACTCGCTATTGCTTCATCGGTTAATACACCAACAATTAAATAACCTAATTTGCGCGCTTCAGCGATGATATTTATATGTCCCTCATGAATAATATCGGCTGCCATACCGACATATACTTTTTTTTCTGCTTTACTCATAATTTTGTATATTTTTATCCCTTGTCTAAGAGTTTAATTTATTGTTAACCATACTTAAACAAGTTGAAAGTTAAGAATAAAATATTAAAATCCACGCTCTACGATTGCACCATCGTGAAGTCCGGCAATATAGCTTTTACTCGGTATTCGCCAATTTCCAT
>JAUWFQ010000145.1 GCA_030606865.1 bacterium | reverse complement strand
GTGCTTCAAGTTTTTTGTCAAGGTTTGATAGAAGAAGTTGTTGTTTAAATGACATTTTTGATAAATACCTATTAAAGATAAAAGTAAGTCCTGAACCGATAATAATTCCTATAATTGCTATTAATGGCGCCGGTATAGATTTAGAGAATAATAATAATGCTATTATTGCACATAAAATAAACCCACTAACTGCATATAAAAATTTCTCAAAAATTTCTTTTAATTCTTTATTCATATCAAATTTTTCCAATTAATTATATCAATAGATATTTCGAAATCTTTAATTTAATAAATCAAAATTACTAAATTTTCTTAAAAGTAAAAAACTTACTCGGCTTTTTTGCCATCTTCTTAATAATTAAATAAGATATTAACCCGGCTAATCCTAGTCCAAGCAATCCACATATAAATTGATACAACTCAATGGGTTGTAATTTAATATTTATTTGTGTGGCGATAATAATTCCAAGTAAGAATCCAATCAATGGTAAACCATATTGTAAAAAGGATAATTTTAATAGAATATTTGAAGTTTCTGAAATTGATACTCTATCTCCAACTTTAGCCTCAATTGTATTTTCCAATGTAATTATTTTATCTTTATCAGATCCGGGAGAGCATAGAAAACGGATTCCGCAGTCTTTACAGCTATCTGTAGTCTCTATAGTAATTGTTGCATAATTACCATCAATTTTGGTGATGATTCCGGTATCAGATACTTGATCGGACAAATTATGCTTCTACTTTTTCTGCCGGTTCATCTATAACCGGTTGACCAATTATAGCTAAACAATCAGTAGGACATTTATCGGTTGGCAGTTTTGCTTCCTTACCAAAAATATCATAATTAACATGGGCTAAATTATCTTCCATCATCATTTGTCCTTCTTCAACGTTACGTACACAAATTCCGCAAGCAATGCATGCTTTAATACATACTTTGCGAGCAGTTTTAGCTCCATCGAGGTTTTTACAAAATACAAATAATTTATGACTTTCCGGATGCATCTCAATTATATTTATTGGACAAACTTCAGCACATTTCCCGCATCCGGTACACTTATCATCTATAATGACCGGTAAACCGTTTTCGCTCATGTACATTGCGTCAAAATTACAGGCTTCCACACATTCGCCAAATCCCAAGCAAGCATATTCGCACATTTTCTCGCCACCACCAAAGTAAGAGGCACCTAAACACGATTTTATTCCGGCATATTCCGCTTTCTTGGCAGTTTCATAATTACCACCTTGACACATTAAGCGAGCAATTTGTTTTTCACCGGAATCAACATCTACACCTAAAATTTCTCCGATTGCTTTCCTTGCTTCATCATCGCTAACGGGACATCCATTTATTTCCACTTCTCCGGCTACAACTACCTCAGCAAATTTTGCACAACCGGGGAAACCGCAACCACCGCAATTTGCTCCGGGCAACTCATTTAGAATTTTTTCAATGCGAGGGTCTTCC
Source organism: bacterium (assembly GCA_030606865.1). Classification (GTDB taxonomy): domain Bacteria; phylum Fidelibacterota; class Marinisomatia; order Marinisomatales; family JAHJCW01; genus JAHJCW01. Next base: position 2,821 of record JAUWFQ010000145.1, on the reverse strand, counting down.
TCGACATAAAATTTCTTTTCTGCAAGAGATAATCCCGCAGAAAATAGTAACCCCAATCCCCCCATACTTGCGATTGCAATTATTAATGTATTAATGTCCATTTATGATAAATTTCTATATTGGAAAAGTTATTAGTAATTATTATTCATTTTTAATATTATTTGAGTAAAACGCTTCGCTGTCATTTATTGTCATTAAGTAGTCATTAATTGTTTAAACATAAAACGTGCCCACCTGTGCCAAGGCTTCGGTGGATATAAATATTTGAAACGTGAATACCTTAACACTTTAACACCTAAACTCATTAAACTCATTGAACTCATAAACTCTAAATCAATCCGGCAAACCCCATAAATGCCAATGCTAAACTTCCTGCCACTATCATTGTTATTCCTGCTCCTCTAAAAGGTTTAGGAATATTTGAGAGTTCTAACTCTTCACGGATTCCTGCCATAATCACCAATGCTAAAGTAAATCCAGCTCCGGCGCCAACACCGAAAACCATGCTTTCAGCGAAACTGTATTCTCTTAGAACTGAGAATAATGCCAACCCAAGTATCGCACAATTAGTTGTGATTAGCGGTAAATAAATACCTAATGTATCATATAACGGTTTGCTGACCTTCTTAATAAACATTTCTACTAATTGGACAAGAGAGGCAATCACTAAAATAAAAGATACATATTCAAGAATTTCGATATGATATGGTACAAGTAATAAATGGTAAATCAACCATGTCACTGCAGCGGTTATTGTCATTACAAACATTACAGCCAAACCCATACTTACCGCCGATGAAATTCTTTTGGATACCCCAACAAATGGGCAGATTCCTAAAAAATATGTGAGAACAAAATTATTTACGATTGCTGCTGAGATGAATAATAGTAATAGGTTCATATTTTAACCTTCCTTTCATTCAACCAATTACCTAATCCAATTAATAGACCTAAAGTTAAAAACGCTCCTGGTGGTAATATCATGATCATCCATGGATTAAACCAATCACCTAAAATCTGTAAATTAAAAATAGTAGCTGAGCCAAATAATTCACGAATACTTCCTAATACTAACAGTACTAAAATAAATCCTGATCCCATCCCTAGTGCATCAATTATTGAACGCCCAACACCATTTTTAGAGGCAAATGCCTCTTGCCTTCCCAATATAACGCAGTTAACAACAATTAATGGCACATAAGGACCCAATGCCTTACTTATTTCCGGTAAAAATGCCGCCATATATCTATCCGCTACAGTTACAAATGTTGCGATAATTACAATGTAGCCGGCAATTCTTACTTGATGTGGAATCACTTTTCGCAAAAGTGATATAATAACACTAGAACTTAACAATACAAAAGTTGTAGCAAGCCCCATCGCCAATCCATTGATTGCAGAATTTGTAACAGCCAACGTTGGACAAAGTCCCAAAAGCATCCGCAAGACAGGATTTTCATCCCATAAACCCTTTAAAAATTCTTTACTTAATGATATTGATTTTTTAGCCATATCTAGTTTACAGATTTATATGATTCTTTAAGATTTTGAATATTATCATTTAGAATTCTTACTACAGCTTTCGAAGAAATTGTTGCGCCGGATATTGCCTGAACTTCATTAGGTTTTTGTGGTATTTTGTTTTTTAACACTACAATTTCCGGTTCAATAACTACATCAGTAAACTGTTCGGGGAACCAAAATATATTTGATTTATTGGATGGATCTTCTACTATTTTAGTTCCTAATCCGGGAGTTTCGATTTGTTCAAGAACTTTTATTCCGGTTATTGATGTAAAACTTGGATCAACCCCTACCATTATTGATATATTCCCTTGAAATCCACTACCCTCAACTTTAAAAGCTATTCCTACAGGTTGTGTACTGCCATCAATTTTTCCTATATAAACTTTATATCCGTTAATATCCTTCTCTTCATAATTATCATAGGGAGGTAACACATCAGATATTGCAGCTTTCAATGCTTGTAACTTATGGTATTCAATCTTCGGTTTTGTAACTCCATCCCAAGTAGATAAAATCGCACCTGACAAAGCTGTTATTACCGTTAAAACGATGACCATTTTAGCAGTTTTATTCATTAACGCGGTTCTCCAAATATTCTAGGTCGCGTATAGCGATTTATCAAGGGAGTGACACCATTCATCAATAATATTGAATACATTACTCCTTCCGGCAAGCCCCCAAATAAGCGAATTATTACTAGCAGGAATCCTGCACCCGCGCCAAATATCCACGAACCTTTTGGCGTGATTGGTGACGTAACCATATCGGTTGCCATAAAAAATGCACCTAACATTAATCCACCTGATAACAGATGGAATAATGGATCCGGATATTGCAAAGGATCAATCAACCAAAATATTCCGCTAAAAACGGCAACACTTCCGAGGAAGCTAAGTGGGATTCTCCAATCAGCATTTTTTAATATTAGTAGAAATATACCACCTAATAAAATGGCAATTGCAGAAGTTTCACCTAAACTTCCACTAATATTTCCAGTAAACAAATCTGAATAGTCCGTTAAAATTTTTTCAAATTTAAATGCTCCTAACGGTGTAGCGGTAGAGACTACATCAATAGTAGAATATTTTGCTGTAATTGGATTAGACCATGTTGTAATAGCTACCGGGAAACTTGCCTGCAAAAATGCCCGACCTAATAGAGCCGGATTGAAAATATTATACCCTAAACCACCAAAAATATGTTTCCCAAGAGATATTGCTACAATAGCCCCCAAAGCTGCGCTTGATAATCTAAATGAGGGTGGCAAAGTCAAAGCTAATAAAATACCGGTTAT
>JAUWFQ010000044.1 GCA_030606865.1 bacterium | reverse complement strand
AAGTACATGAATTACTCCTACGTTCGCAAATGATTCGCGCAAATCCTGATCAATATGTGTCCTGTCACCTAATATTAATGCAGAGAGCAATGCTGCAGTCTCAGCATCAGAATAAGCTGTTAATTTTGAACGGACATTTTCTCTAAAATTATTGATTGATTTTTTTAATGACCAGTTTGAATTAGAGTATACTTGAATATTACCTTTAGAATAAATCCTCCCGGCTATTCTCTTAATATGATAATATCTTTTAAAATTATATTCACCGGGATTCCGTATATCATTAAATAACTGCCATTTACCGCTTCCTCTTAATGTATCTCCTATGCTTATATTATCAATAAATTGATCTTTAGGATATACAAAATATTTTAAATTATTGTTATAATGTAAATTTTCAAATTTAAGTTGAACATTGTTTAAAGTAAATCTTTGTCCGCTTGAATAATTATTTTCTTCAACTACAATTCCACTATATTCAATCGGTTTTTCCGTAAATGCTTTAACTTCGTCTAAAGATTTATAAAAACTGTCATTTTTATAACTTGAAAGTGAAAATCCCAAAATAATCATCAATAGAATTATTAACAGATATGAAGAATTCCATTTTCGGATAATTATAAATAAAACAAATAATAGTACAACTATAAACGGTATCATAGATGACGCATTTAGAAATTCATTTAATAGAACACCGGTGATAAGTGCAATTGCGATATAAACCATCGGCTGTCTTCGAAATACTGTTTGTGGGTTAAAAATCATTCGTCAATAATACTAAGGACAAAGTCCATGTTAAAATGTAAAAAGTGGGTAGTTTTATAATAATTCTAACCACAATTTGTTTGTCATACTCGCGAAAGCGGTATCCATTTCATTTTTATGGATTCCCGACTAAACCTGCCTGCGCGTAGCTTCGGCATAGGCAGGCTTCGTCGTTTCACTCCTCGCAAAGACAACATCATAGATTTCGTATTTTAGTATTCCAACATTCTATGTAAACTTCCACTTAATTTTATGCCAAAATTCAAGGACTCAAGATGAAAAGATCGACCGCTGGAATTATTCTTTTTAGTATTATCGCATTACTTTTGTACGCTTATGGAGGAAAATTTTTTGATGTGGTTTGGTCTTTTCCCGCTAATCGACCCGTACCTTTAATGGTTATTCTGCTTGTGGGATCAGGCATTTTTATAACCGTTAAACTCGGATTTCCGCAAATCAGATACTTTTGGCATGGTGTTAAGGTTACAGCCGGTGTCTACGATAATCCCGAAGATGAAGGTGATTTAATTCACTTTCGGGCACTTGCCACTGCCCTGTCGGCAACTGTTGGGATTGGAAATATTGCAGGTGTCGCAACAGCGATTTACTATGGTGGACCGGGTGCGTTATTTTGGATGTGGATCACAGCTTTCTTTGGTACAACATTAAAATATGCTGGAAGTGAAATGTCTTTACGCTATCGTGAAATCGATAAAAAGGGATTTACTGCCGGTGGTCCGATGTACACAATCGAGCATGGATTAGGAGTAAAATATAGATGGCTAGCAGTGAGTTTTGCCGTTTTTACTGTGATCTGTTCTTTTGCAACAGGTAATGCCATACAGTCGTTTACTGTATCAGATCAATTATATTCCGAGGTTTCGCAGGTTGTAGGCACATCGCATTGGCTTACTTCCAAATTTACCCTGTGGCAAGTTTTTACGCTGTCGTTTCAGCAAATATTCAGCGGACTTGTCATGGCGGGAATAATCGCTCTTGTAATCATTGGCGGAATTAAACGTATTGGCAAAGTAACAGGATTCTTAGCACCCTTTATGGCAATAATTTATGTATCGGCTGCCGGACTGGTTTTAATCGCTAATGCGGATGTAGTTGGCGAAAGTTTTAGATTGATTTTCAAAATGGCGTTCAATCCACCGGCAGAGCTGGCAGGTGTTGGCGGAGGCACGTTCCTGATAGTTATGAACACGATGATGTGGGGCGTGAAGCGCGGTTTGTTCTCTAATGAAGCCGGGCAGGGCTCCGCTGCAATTGCCCACGCAACAGCTAAAACAAAATACCCGGTGCGAGAAGGCACAGTTTCCATGCTTGGACCATTTATTGACACATTACTAATTTGCACTTTAACAGGTTTGGTTATTCTTACAACCGGAGCATGGCACCATACAGCGTTTTATGTGGCGCGTATTGACCCCTCATTTACGGGAGAATTATTGAACAGCAGTTTACTTACCTCCTTTGCTTTTAAGGAGGGATTGAGTTGGTTATTTGCTTATGGTGATAAAATCATTACCCTTGCAATCGTACTTTTTGCGATTTCAACCATTATTAGTTGGTCTTTTTACGGTGACCGCGCAACTGAATTTCTGTTTGGTGAAAAATCAATTATTCCTTATAAATGGGTATTTGTAACATTTGTATTCATTGGTGGAGTTGCCGAGTTAGAAGCAATTTGGGCATTTGGCGATGCTGCTCTCGGCTTTATGACAATACCTAATTTGCTTTCAATAATTTTGCTTTCCGGTACATTAAAACGCACTACTAAAAAGTATTTTAGTCAGGAACATATTCCATATAAGAAGAAATAGGGAATCAGTAAAATTTTCAAATAAAATTGAGTTTTAATTATGAAAAAGATTAATAGCTATAATCTAATACACATAGGTCTATTGATTAGATATTTGCAGAGTTTGGATGATAATGATTTAGTAAAAACTGTACTTCGCCACATAAACGTATTACAAGATGATCTTGATAATTCAAAGCTTGAAGTGTCTTTATCGGGTTTAATGTCAATTCCTGCTATCCAAGAAATATGGGATGAAATAAAACAAATGAATCCAGATGGGCGAATCAGTGCTGATCTTGCGAGTAGATTTAAAAGTGAGATAAGAAAATTTGAACATATTGTATTTTCCGAATCATTAATAAAGATGATTTATACTATTCCTCAAAGAAGATTTAATGGAAATTATTTAGCGGACCATCCGGATAAATTGTTAAAAAAAGAAATTTTTAATAAAATTACTGCTACTGCAAAATTTGATTTTAGCGCTTCATGTCGTTGTATTTTATATGGAGAAGGAACTGCAGCTGCATTTCACATATTAAGAGCTACAGAAGATACACTTAGACAATATTATCTTAAGTATATCAAACAAAATAGATTAAAGATACTACTATGGGGTCCAATGACAGATCAATTACGTAACAAAAAATCCAATAAACCTGATCAGTTAATACTAAATTCCTTAGACCTTGTCCGTAAGTCTTATAGAAATCCGACCCAACACCCTGATTCAATCTATGATATTGATAGCGCTCAAGATTTATTTGGTGTTTGTGTTGATTTGATAAATAAAATGGTGAACGTTTTAGATTGATCAGACTCTACCTCTCCCTCCTGCGCGGAATTAATGTAAAGTGCGACACTCCATCTACTCCCGCAATTAGCGGGATACGATGGACAGGCCCCATCTACTCCCGCAAAATAGTGGGAACCTTGCGAAGGCTTTTCATTGTAAAATTACCGTACACACAAGTTTAGGTATTGCCGGCGATTTAAACCTTCGCAAGGTTTTATAAGAGAGAATTTATATCACAAAGGGAAAAAGTTGGTTGTCTTCTTTCGGACGGAGTAGTTAATAATATATTCACCTCACTTTATCTCCCCTCGAGGGGAGACATCTGCAAGATAGAGGGGTGAATTATTTGTTTATCTACCATACCAAAAATATTAATTAACTTATCTGAACTATTATTTCATAATTAATTAATATTTATGAATAGTTAGAAGATTAAATGGCAAATCAGCAAAACAGTTGGAAACATATTAAAAACAAGCTTCACGAAGTAATCTTTGAAGCTGATACACTCGCCGGCAAACTTTTCGATATAGCATTAATAATAGCAATTCTGCTCAGTGTCGGGGCGGTCATGCTGGATAGCATCAAGCCAATCAATGTTCAGTATGGCAATCTGCTACACCTCGCTGAATGGGTGTTCACGATTCTTTTCACAATTGAGTATGGATTACGTTTGCTATCTGTCGGTCACCCGATGAAATATGCAAAGAGTTTCTTTGGTGTGATTGACCTATTAGCGTTTCTACCAACTTACTTAAGTGTGCTTATTCCCGGGAGTCAATTGTTTTTAGTGATTCGTGTACTAAGAGTTATACGAATTTTCCGAGTGTTAAAGCTCCTCCCCTATTTAATTGAAGCTCAATTATTAATGAAAGCTTTAGCGGCAAGCCGACGGAAAATCACGGTTTTCCTTTTTACCGTGCTGCTTGCCGTCATTATAATGGGCTCTTTTATGTATGTTATTGAAGGTGAAGAAAACGGATTCACCAGTATACCACGAAGTATTTATTGGTCAATTGTAACGCTCACAACCGTTGGTTATGGCGATCTTTCACCGCAAACTCCGCTTGGACAAATGTTAGCGTCCGTCATAATGATATTTGGTTACGGTTTGATAGCAGTTCCAACTGGGATTGTTTCAGTAGAAATCGCCCGTAAAAGCTTCGATAAATTTACGACCCAAGCTTGCCCGCAGTGCTCAGCGGAAGATCACGATAGTGATGCCAAATTCTGCAAATTTTGCGGTGCGGATTTGAACAATGTATAAATGATAAATTTAATTTTTCAAACAGCAAATTCAGCAATTGAAAAAGCAACACAAATTGTAATGGAAGCGCACAATCTTCCTAAGATAACTGAATACAAAGGTAAAACTAACTTAGTCACCAAAACTGACCATCAGTCCGAAGAAATAATAATAAGTGAAATATTAAATGTTTTTCCCAAACACGGAATAATTGCCGAAGAATCAGGAAGTATTAATACAGGATCAGAATACCAATGGATTGTCGATCCGCTTGATGGAACTACAAATTTTGTACATGGGTATCCATCCTTCGGGATTTCAATTGGTATTTTGCACAATGATGAAATAGTTTGTGGAATTGTAAAAGAACTACCTGCAAATCATACTTATTCAGCAATTAAAGGAAAAGGTGCATTTTGTGATGGTAAACCAATCCACGTTTCGGATGTTAACTCCCTTAGCGAATCACTATTGGTTACCGGATTTGGATATGAACACGGTGAAAAGTGGTCAGCGAACATGAAATTATTCAAACAATTTACTGATATTACACAAGGCGTTCGTCGTTTGGGTGCCGCCGCTGTTGATTTATGTCATGTTGCATGTGGTAATGTTGAAGGTTATTGGGAATTTGACATCAAATCATGGGATACTGCAGCAGGAGTTATTATAGTTAAAGAAGCCGGTGGTATAATTACAAAAATGGATGGGAGCAATTATTCAATAAATAATCCGCAGATTTTAGCGACAAATGGTAAAATTCACAATGAAATGTTGAAGATTACATCTTCTATAATTAAAAATATTTCCGTGTAAATCCGCTCCATCCGTGTCATCTGCGCCTGACCACCATAGTCCGGCTTCTAACGTCGTAGGTGGTTGCTATTAATAACACCTTCGCAATCTATCCACTTTTGTTTTTATTGCATCATTAAAAGTAAACAAATCATTATCAGTTACTCTACCAATCGTCGTGGACGGTACACCAATCATCATACAAATCCTTTCAAACTCCATTATATCCTCTTCGGAAAGTGATACAACAACTAATCCTTGAGTTTCACCAAATAATAGTTCTTCCGCCTTCAATTTACGTGATAAATGTATTCTCGCTCCTAATCCATTGTCACTTGCTATTAAACTTTTCGCTATAGCGATGGATATCCCGCCCGTACTTACATTAACAGCTGATTTTATTAGATTTGTAGTAATTCCTTGACGAACTACGTCCTGCAAACGTTTTTCCATTCTTAAATCAACGCTTGGTAAAACTTCAGAGTCATTTCCGGAAATATAGCGTTCATATGCACTTCCTCCCAATTCTCCACGATGACTTCCTAATAATGAAATAAAATCACTTTTTTGTTTAAAGCTGATATCCATTTTAGGAGAATTTTGTTTGTGAATCCCAATTGCAGAAATATTTTGATACCAATAATCTTCAAATGTGTCTATGGATCGACTACCAATCTCAACTTCCAATTCACGTATCGCTTCTTCTTGACCTTGCAGCAGCTCAGATGCATTCCACAAAGATTTCTCACTGATCTTAGGAAATATATTTTGTATTATTATAGCTTTTGGTTTTGTACCCGTGCAAGCTAACCTTCTTACAGCATTAGCTACTGATATGCGTCCGCTTAAACGGGGTGAAATATCAATTAAACGGTTTTTATCAGCATGAGTTAATACTATTTGATCATCAATTGAATCATTGATTGAGAATAATCCATAGCTTGAATAATTATTTGTTAATTTTCTTTTTGGTACAGGAAATTTAAACAGAACATCATCTTCATTAATTTTAGTTAATAATTTTAATAATTGGTTTGTAAATGATGCATTTTTAAAGTTCTTTGAAACATTTTTAGGAAATTTTATCTCAATTTTAGGCTGTATAAAATGCTGAATATTAACATTGTGTTGTAAATCAAATACAGTGATAGGAAGATTAATTAGTGTATCATTTTTGTCAGTTATATGTATAACCGGTTGATCAATCAATGTACCAATTGCATCTATGTTTAAATCATTTTTCTTGCGAAATATATTTAACTGCGGAAAACTATCGTGTTGAATAACAATTAAAATTGATAATGTATTATCATCCGAAAAATGCAAATTAAGAGACTCTGCGGAGATGTCTTTTTTAATGTTAATTCCGTGGTTCATTTCCTTAATCAAATTAATTAATGCAACGCCTAGCCCATTCCGATTGATTGCTTTTGCAAATAAAAACCACTGTTCATTATTAATTGCATCAACAATATTATTTAATTGAATAATATTTTTTTGGAAATACCTTTTACCAAAATCGATTTTATGCACTAATGAATTATTTAATTGTAGTTGTTCATCAGTATTTCTTATTTCCTTTAAACCTATGGCTGAAGAAAAAATAATTCCATTTCCTCCCTCTTTGATAAATCTGCCACCAATTGCATTACTATCTTTTCTATTATTGACTTCTTTTTTAAATATCTTTTCAACATTTTGATTTGTAGAACTATTAATTACAATATCGTCTAATACGGTACACAATTTATTGATTTTATTAATATATCCTGTCTCGTCTTTATCAATTAGTAATGAATGTTTTTGATCTATTATTTTAAAACCGGTATTAACGCATAAATTATATTCATCATTAAGATCAATTTGATTGTTCACTTCACGTTTTGCACCATCATTTAAACGACTTAATATTCGTAAATAATCTCTATTTTCTAATTCATTTGAAAGTATCAGTTCAATAAATTTTAATTCAATATCTGTAGGAACTCGACCTAATTTTGAAGATATAAATTTAATCTCAAGTTCAGACAAGCGTCTCTCATCTTTAATCATAAATATTCCGTTATGTAATCTCTAATTCGTTAAATACAGCAGATATTTCATTCCAACTGAAACCTTTTCGTTTTAATAAATCTTGAATACGTTTTTTTGTTTTTTGTTCAAGTTTCATTCCGAATTGTATCTTCTTTTTATCCAATAATTGTTTAATTAAATCCGAAATCGGATATTTTTCATATACAATATTTATTGTTTTCTCTAATATATCCGAATCAATCTTATGCGGAATAAATTCCATTCTCAATGTAATTGGACCAATCTTTTTACTTTTAACTTTATCGTGAGCAAATGCTTCAGCAAATTCCGTATCATTTAAATACCCAATATTCAATAACTTATCAATTGATTCATCGATAATATTTTTTGGATATTTTTTCTCTGCCAATCTTCGCTTCATTTCTGCACAACTGCGCATACGGTATCCTAACAGACGAAGAGCAGAATAATAAGCCTTATTTTTTAATTCATCATTTATTGTTTCATTAAATAAATCTTCACTTATTTCTGAACCAATTTCAAATTTATGTGATATAAAAACGTCTTCGGAAATTCCGAAGACGCTACCATCATCAAATATTAAGGTTTTTCGCTGTGGATTGCGAACTTGTGGTTTAATTTCAATAATCTTACGCTTCGGCATCCTCCGACTCATCCACTCCCATAAAAGCTTTTACTTCTTTTAATACTTTTTCTAACTCTTTCGGATTCTCTTCCAAGTAACCTTTAGCATTTTCACGCCCTTGTCCGATGCGAATATCTCCATAGGAGAACCATGATCCTGTTTTTTGAATTATATCTCCTTTTACTGCTAAGTCCAAAATATCACCAATATAAGATATACCTTTTCCATACATTATATCAAATTCGGTCATTTTAAATGGCGCCGCCACTTTATTCTTAACGACTTTTACACGTGTTCGGTTGCCGATTACATCCGTACCTTCTTTGATGGCAGCAATTCTGCGAATATCTATACGAATAGATGAATAAAATTTCAGTGCTCTACCACCCGGTGTTGTTTCAGGATTACCGAACATTACACCAATTTTTTCACGTATTTGGTTAACGAAAATCACACATGTATTTGATTTGCTCACAGTTCCTGTTAATTTTCGTAAAGCTTGCGACATTAAACGTGCTTGCAATCCCATATGGGAATCACCCATGTCTCCTTCTAACTCAGCTCGTGGAACAAGAGCTGCTACTGAATCAATCACAATTAAATCCAAAGCGCCACTGCGGACTAACGTTTCAGTTATTTCAAGTGCTTGTTCTCCCATATCAGGTTGTGATATAAGCAATTCATCGATATCGACACCTAAATTTTTAGCATATTCCGGATCTAAAGCATGTTCAGCATCTATAAATGCCGCAAATCCACCGGCTTTCTGTGCTTCAGCAATGATATGCAATGCTAAGGTAGTTTTTCCTCCTGATTCCGGTCCAAATATTTCTACAATACGTCCTTTTGGAACTCCACCTACACCTAAAGCAATATCCAAGGAAAAGCATCCTGTTGAAATTACATTCCCTTTTAATGTAGGTCTGTCATCACCTAATCGCATAAGCGATCCCTTTCCATATTGCCGGTCAACTTGAGAAATTGCTAAATCTATTGCTTTTGCTTTTTTGTCTCTATCATCTGCCATTATAATTCTCCTATTTGGGATTTTTCCTTAAAAAATGTGTACCTAAAATACTATAAATTGGTCCATTTGGAAACAATTCACTACTCATAAATCTGATTCTATTAATATTGAATTTTAGCGGTTCATAATTTGTATTAATGAAATTATTGATATCGGGTGTGTCCTTTGGTGGATATTTTACACGAGCCAAAGTAATGTGTGGAATGTATTCGTTTTCATCCAAAGGAAATCCCAATTTTTCCATTTTTTTGTTTAAATCAGCTACAAAATCTTGCAATTGACTAATATTTCCCTCCACTCCCAACCAAAGTACTCGCGGTCGTTCTATCTTTGGGAAACAACCGGTTCCTTTTATCAAAAGTTCCATTCCGGTATGGTTCACTACCAAATCTTTTAGCACATTGTTAATCTCATCAGTAGCTTCAAAGGGTGTATGTCCCAAGAATTTTAATGTCATATGGATATTACCCGGATTTACCCATTTAACATTATCTTTCTTAGAGCTAACAGTAGTTTTGAGCATATTGCTGATGGTAACTATCTTTTTCGGTAAAGTTACCGATATAAATGTTCTAAGTAATCTTTCACTCATTTTAGTAATTGTAATCTTAACATGTTTAAAGCAGTTTGGCTGCTTAATAATTTATTGGCTTTGCGATCTTTCAAAAACTGAAATCTTTTAACTATTAATTTATCTTTTATCGCTAAACCGATAAAAACCAAACCAACCGGTTTTACATCGGTGCCACCAGTGGGACCGGCAATTCCGGTAATCCCAATACCAATATCAGACTGAAATTTCTTTTGAATTCCACGTGCCATTTCACCTGCGGTTTGTTCACTTACAGCACCGTACGCAATTAAAGTTTCCTCTTTCACGCCAACCTCTGCAATTTTCACATCATTGCTATAACTAACAATACCTCCTAGTATGTATTTTGAACTTCCGGAAACATTGGTCAAACGATGAGCGAGCAAACCACCGGTACAGGATTCAGCAGTCGCAATAGTCATTTTATTGTTAATTAATAATTTAGCAACTGCACCTTCGATAGTATCAGCATCGTAGCCATATATTTTTTCAGCTAATAGTTCTTCCAATTCGTTTACAAATTGATCTAACAATTTTTTATCTTTTGAAAATAATCTAATATCAACTCTATATAGTTGAGGTAAAAATGCTATTTTTATTTTCGGACTATATTTTTCAATTAAATGTTCAATATTTTCTGCAATTGCGGACTCACCCATTCCAATAGTTTTGATAGTTTTAACAAACATTTCAATACCGGAATCATCTTGAATTAATGGAATTATTCTAGATTCCATCATAGCTTTCATTTCAGAAGGAACTCCCGGTGTTGCAAAATACTTAATTCCATCTCGTTCAAAATGTAATCCTCTAGCCGATCCAACCGGATTATCAATAACATTACCATTATTTGGTCGCATTGCCTGATTTCTATTCTTTTCGGGTATTTTAATATTTTGTTTAGCAAATCTTATTACTAACTCTTGCCAATATATTTCATCAAATATAGGTTTTGCACCAAAGAATTTGTAAAATGCTGATGGTGTTACATCATCATGCGTCGGACCAAGACCACCCGTAACAATAATATGTGTATATTTTTCTTTAGTTAGATATTTTAAATATTTTAAGATTTCCTCTTTTTTATCGCCAATTGTTAACTGAGTATTAACATCAACTCCAATATTCAATAACTTTTTACCTATCCACGCAGCATTAGTGTTTAATGTAAATCCCGATAGAATTTCATCACCAATTGTTAAAACAGCTATTTTCATATAATCCAAACCCTTAAAACACTTATAACTAATAACGCATAAACACCGGCAAGAACATCATCGAGCATAATACCCCATCCTTTAGGATATTTATCTAATAATTTTATTGGGTAAGGTTTCCATATATCAAATAACCTGAAAAGTGCAAAAGCTACCAATCCCAATAGTAAAGATTTTGGTACAAATAATAATGCAATCCACTGACCTACCCATTCATCAATTACTATAATCGAAGGATCTTTTTGAACTAAGTGTCTTTCAGTAATACTTGAAGTATATACCCCAAGTATAAATATTATTATAATTGCTATAATGAAAGTAATAGTTGAAGTCGATTCAATAATTAAAAACCATATCACCACCGCAGCCAAACTGCCCCATGTCCCCGGTGCAATTGGAAGGTATCCAATTTTTAATACGGTTGAGACCCAATTAGCTAATTTATTTTTCATTGATTCTCTGTTATAGGATGTAATTTAGCGTTCACCTTGTTAACGCTCCATGTATCTTCTTATTACCATTCCACGAGATCTTAACAGCTTAAATCTTTCATAAAATGGTTGCAATTCAGGATCACATGTTAAATCAACGCAGTCGATATGCTCTAGATTTGACAAAATAATTTCCATGAGTTTTGATCCAATTCCCTTATTTTGGAAATTGGGTAAAACTTCAAGCATAGGTATAAATGCAAACTGTAATTTATCAGAAAGAGCATTAACAAAACCTACAACATTATTTTTCTCATTATCGACTGCTAAAACAAATATATAGCTGTTTTGTAATATTTCAAGATGCCTTTCTGGAGTTAGTGGATCTTTCCAACCAACAAAAAATCCTTTAAGCTGATCTTTTGTAATTCCATTTAAGTCTGTTTTATATACAATCATATTTCATATAACGGATGAGTATAGTCAATTATTATTTTTATTCAGGATATATAATTTTTAATAATAAGACGATTTTTATATAAATATGAAATACCTGTCCATACTGTAAAAATAGTTGCTATTAATGTGAAATAATAAATAATCCTGTTTTCAATTATAAAATTTATAGCTTCTTTTAACCAGCTATAACTAAATATTTGCACTCCTAAAAATAATAAAATAAATATGATAACAGATATTTGTGTCGTGGTTTTTGCTTTGGCAATCTTGCTAGTTATCATTGTTAATCCTTTTGATTCCATTGCCCAACGTAAACCTGTTACAAATAAATCACGGAATACAATTAAAGCCACCATCCAAAAAGGAACTAATTTCATAAGTGCAAAAGATATGAATGCAGAACTAACTAATATTTTATCAGCTAAAGGATCAAGGAATTGGCCATGCCGGGTAACCTGATTATACTTTCTCGCGTAATATCCATCAAAGGCGTCGGTCACGCTAGCTACAATAAATATGATCAGTGCCCAAAGTCTTGCGTAAGGGTAATTAGAAAATAGGCATATAATAAATAATGGCGTGAGTAATATTCTGAAAATTGTTAGTACATTGGGAATGTTTATCTTCATAAAATAGTCCTTCCTTCTAAAGCTCTTGTCAAGGTTGCTTCGTCAGTATATTCGATTGCACTTCCAACCGGAATACCTCTAGCCAAACGAGTGATTTTTACATTCTTTCCGCTAAAAAGATTATTAATGTATAATGCTGTAGTATCCCCTTCAATGCTTGGATTTGTAGCTAATATTATCTCGGTATTATCCTTAACACGATCAATTAATTTATTAAGATTTAGGTCATCGGGTCCTATTCCATCCAAAGGAGAAAGTATTCCACCTAATACATGATAAACACCTCTATATGAACTGGATCTCTCAAAGATAAATATATCCTGTGGATCTGCTACGACACATATCATATCTTGACTTCTTTTTGGATCGGTACATATATTGCAAGGATCGTCTTCGGTAATACCTCCGCAAATTGTGCAATAATGAATTTTTGTTTTAACATTCATTATAGATTCAGCAAGTTCAGCAGCTTCAGTTTCATCGGATTTCATTACCTGAAATGCCATTCGTTGCGCAGTTTTTTTGCCGATTCCGGGGAATCTTGCAAACCTATCGATTAAACGTTGAACACTATTGGGGAATGAACCCATTAATCAACTCATTCCCGGTATATTCATTCCGCCTAACATATTTCCGGTTACTGTATTCATTCTGCTTTGCGACTCTTCCAACGATTTTGTTAAGCCGTTGTTAACTGCTGAAATAATAAGATCCTCTAACAATTCTTTATCTTCCTTTATTACATCAGGATCAATGGTTAATTCTAATAGTTGCTGTTTACCATTAACAACAACTTTAACCATTCCCCCACCGGAATCTGCTTCGATTGTAAGTTCGTCCAATTCATTTTGCACTTCTTCAATTTTCTTTTGTACATCACGTGCTTGTTTTAACAGTTGTGCCATATTTCCTTTATTAAACATTTTTTCTCCTAATTTAAAATTTCCCCATCGAATAATTCGATTAATTTTGCTGTGGTTTTATTTGTTTTGATATTTTTTTTATCATTATCTTTTTCTTTTTTAGATAAATCCGATTTCGTCATTAAGAAAACAGTTTTTAAAGGTGTGTTATATATCTTTTCCAAATATTTTTCTATAATAGATTTATTTTTTTCTAATGTTCTCAGATTAAAGTTGTTTCCATTGATCAACTTTATTTCAAGACGATTTCCGGCAAACCGACTAACTTCACAATGTGAAAGAACATTCCCAATTGATGGTCTTTCTGATGATAATTCTTCAATCAACTCATCCCATTTTTCGTAGATACCATCTAGACTGATGGTATTTTTAAAAGCTGAATTTGGTATTGGCTCTGAAATTGATTTTATTTCTTTTATTACATTTTCCGGTTTAGGGGTTTCAATTGTAGGACTATCATTATTGAAAAGTGTTCCGTTAGATTTTAAAGGAATATTAGTCAACGGTTTGTGGTTTTCTTGACTAGAAACAGTCAATGGATTTTGAAATTTATCTAATAGCGATTCAATTGTCACAGTAGAATCAAGCTCTAGTAATTTGAGCAATGATAATTCGATTAAAATATGTGGCTGTATAGCCCGTTTCACTTGTGGTTCTATGTCAGTAATTACTTTAGATATTCTCAATAAATCTCTAATATTCCATAGCTTAGCAGTTTCTTCATATTGCTTCTTTAAATCGCTATTTAATTCAAGGACATCCACACTATTTTCAATTGTGGCTATCATCATATTTCTGATATGTCGATTTAATCCTGATACAAAATCCTGAATTGGCATCCCTTTTGATTTTACTTCAGCTAATAAATCAATAAGTACTTTACCATTTTTTGTCCGTATTGCATCTAGAATATTAAAATATACGTCAGTTGGTATGATCCCAAGGACTTTATTTACACTCTCGACTGAAATATTATCACCGGAATAAGCAATAACTTGATCTAAAATGCTAAGTGCGTCACGCATACTACCATCGGCTTTTCGGGCGATAATTTTGAGAGAATCATTGTCAATTTCAATTTTTTCCTTATCTAATACATATTTGATTTGTTCGCTGATTGCATTCACCGTAATATTATTAAAATCAAAACGTTGGCAACGAGAAATTATAGTAGCAGGTACTTTATAAATATCGGTTGTGGCTAATATAAATTTACCATGTGCAGGTGGTTCTTCCAATGTTC
>JAUWFQ010000029.1 GCA_030606865.1 bacterium | reverse complement strand
GAAAATAATATTGTTGCTAATACATTTCCCTATCAACCCGAAAAAGTAATCAATAAAAAATGGATAGCAGTTGTTTTTAAAACAGACTGTGCGCATTGCAAATATGTATTAGCTGATCTCAGCAGTATTTTTACAAATAACGCAATAAAAGATTTTGAATTGGTAGCTATTAGTAAAAGTAGCAGAAATAATACTTTTGATTTTTTATCAAATTATGAGATACCATTTCCCATTGTTATTGCAGATGAGAAATTAAGAGAACAACTCAAAGTTAGATCAATTCCTACCGTATTTTTTATTGATGAAAACAATATTGTAAAACACAAATTTGTCGGTAGAAAATCAAAAAGTTATTTGGAAAAATTATTAAACGAATACTTCAAATCCGGTAAGATTTTAATGAGTTCACTGAGTAGTATTGCTCGTACAAGTAAAAATTCTCAATACGTTGATATATGGAATATCATACAAAAAGATACTTCGTTAATTGATATTTCAGAACAATTTTCAGAAAATATGGAAACTGCCACAGAATTGTTGTCAATTAAGAGAAAATACAATAGAGATATTGTTTACAATTATACAGTTTATTATCCAAATTGTGAATGTGATGAAACGGAGGCAGAAGATTTCACATATTTCTCCGTCATTATGGATGCTTCTACAAAAACCCTAATTGATCAATATTATTCCGATGCTGTTTATAAAAACGAAATTATTAATTTGAATACCAATAACGATGTTGTTTTTTCAAATTATGCGAATTAAAAAATACATATCCACAGTAACATTTGCTTTAATTATTATTGCTATAATTTCACTGTTTACAATTAATAACCCGCAAAGGATTGGTGAATATTTCTTAGGTTACGAGTATCTTGACAAACAAAATGTATTCCTACAAAAAGGGAAAAGTGATTGTGGTCCCGCGGCATTAATGAACGTGTTCAAAAAATACGGTATTGAGTCCTCTTTGGAAGAAATTGAATTAATTGCCGGAACAACTGAAACGGGTACTAGTATGCTTGGCTTAAAGCAAATGGCAGAATTAAAAGGATTAAAAGCTACCGGTTGGAAATACACATGGGAAGACTTTAGCAAAACCACTTTGCCGGTAATTGCATTTGTGCGTGGTAACCACTATGTGGTTGTTGATTCAATTTACAATAATGGTCATTTAAGAATTATTGACCCCGCAGTGGGGCGGGTAAATATGAGTAAACGGAAATTTAAAAGAATTTGGAGTGGTGAAACTCTCCAAATAGAACGGGTAGGTTCAAATGAACCTACCCGCTCAACCGAAGGTTAACGGCAGTTCATTGCAGATGAGTGACGTTAACACATTCAGTAATGGTGGGAAATTAGTCTTATTTAGATTGATTTCCCACCTGAAAAAAGGAGATTGAAATGCGAAAATACATTTCACTAATATTAATAATAGCGGTTGTCTTTACGGTTGCAGTACCGCTGATGGCAGATACAAATACAACTGTTACTACAGTAGCACTAGAAGAACAAGTTATGGTGGATATTAATGGTGACGGTGGTGGTGCCGATAAAGCATTAATGTGTTGGGGGATGGGAGCGATGATTATTATTAGCGGTGGTGTACCGGGTGGTCTTTTCATACTTACGGGAATGCTTGTAGCAGGTTGTTTTGGATAAAATATCAATATAAAAAGGGGGAGCATATGCTCCCCCTTTTAGAGGATTATATTATGAAATTACTGATAATTAAAATATTTATACTAATCTGTTTAACCAGTTTTTTTATTCTTAAAAGTGATAGATCATTACAGTCTATTTTATTAGCAGTAGTTATAATAATTATTGTTTCAATAGGCTTATTTCTACAGTTTAAAACAAAATGAAGAATCTTAAGAATCTGTTTTGGGAATCATCTTTGCTCTTTAAAGAATTGAAAGAAAAACCAACATCGTTATTGCCATTCATTATAGCTTGTGTGGTTACAATTATTTTAACAATCCTGTTCCAGTCTATTCAGACCGAAATTATTTTGCAAAATTTACCTGATAATATACCAAAAGAAGATATTGCTTTTATGCTCGAGCGGTCAAATAATTTTAGGTTTATTGGTTATGCGATGGTGCCCTTTCGGGTGGAGCAGCTAATTGTTAAAATGTTGTGGAAATTTATTCTGCATTACTAAAAGGAGATATCATGAAAGCTTTAGTTTTAACAATACTTTCATCAATTACATTGGTCTCACTAATAATATTTATTAAATCATTTGATAAAGAACTATATCATATTATTCTAGGCGCCTCAGGATTTTTGATATTTTTATTCTTACTGATAATGGTTATTATGAGTAATAAAGATAGACTATTTAGTTGATAGAAAAGTTGTTAAACCTGTTAATTAAATTGGGTAGATTAGAAAAGTACATGCCCGTTATATAATTATTGGGGCATGTCAATGGCTTGCCCCAGTAATCATTAAAAACCTAAAATAATATGAATAATCTAAAAAATCTGTTTTGGGAACCATCTTTGCTATTTAAAGAATTGAAAGAAAAGCCAACTTGGTTATTACCATTTATTATAATATGTGTAGTGTCTATCATCTTTGCTTTTATCATGCAGCCAGTACAGACGCAGTTAATGATCTTAAATATTCCAGAAGACAGTGTTGCAAGCATGATAGAACAAACAAATAAATTTAAATTAGTCGGTTTTTCATTGATCCCTTTGTTTACTATTTTAAAATTGGCTATTGTTAGTGGATTATTACTATTAGGAACTTATATAGTTACTGATAAACTTAAGTTTAAGCAGATCTTTTCAGTCGTTTGTTGGTCAAATATTATTCTGCTTTTAGGTGGTATCCTAAATGTCTTTATCCTTTATTTAAAAGGTGTTGATACTATAAATGATCCGACCGATATGGCGACAGTAGGTTTAAATATATTTTTTAACACAAAATCATTAGGGGTAGCATTAAACGCATTATTGAGTGAAATATCGGTTTTTTCGATTTGGTATATTGTTCTAATTACAATTGGCTTAATGATTGTTGGAGAATTATCCAAAGGAAAAGCAATATTTGTATCGGTATTTATTTGGCTAATTACAGTCGGATTTAAGGTTGGTTTAACCGCTTTTGGTAACCAGTTTTCATTATAAGTTTTTAAATACTTTCACTTTATTAATATACGTAATTTGTCTTATACTAAATTATGTACTGAAATATGTAATAGATTAAAAACATGACAACCTTTAAGTTGTCATTGTGTCAAACTTACTTAAAATAGGAAGATCAGACCATGTCAATACTAACAAATGTAATTAATACGTATACCGCACCAAGCAAAGTGTTTGAAGCAGTTAAGGATTATGACTGGAAAAAAGCTTTAGTACCATTAATTATTCTTGCAGTTGTAGGTGTAATATCTTTTTGGGCAATTCAAGATTTAGCCACAGAAGCAGGCTACGATGCTGCCATTGAACGTATTGAAAGTAGTTCACGAATAGCGGATGATCAAAAAGAGGAAATAATTGCTAAAATGGATGAAAGGATGTCCGGTCCTAATTACATGGGTTGGATTTTTAGTTTCTTGGGTAATCCTATTGCTGTTTTCTTTATGGCATTAGTAGCATTAATTGTTGGTAATACGTTTATGGGAGGCTCGGCAAAATTCGGACAATTGTTAAACATTACAGCTTGGGCTTATATGATAGCAATTTTAGAAGTCATTATCAAAATACCATTAATGCTAAACAAGTGGTCTTTGGAAGTATATACAGGTTTAGGTGTATTTGGCATTGGTGAAAAGGGCTCATTCATTAATTCCCTTTTTGCAGGTATCGATATATTTGCAATTTGGAGAATTGTATTAATCGCAATTGGCATGGGGATTATTTACAATAAAAAAACAAAACCATACATTGTTGCAATGCTTGGTGCATGGTTTGTCTTACGGTTAATTGGTGCTGGATTTTCTAGCTTTTTCGGAGGATTAGCAGGGTAAGTATATGATGAGAATTAGAATATCAATTGTTTCCACAATATTTATATTATCAAGTGTAATATACGCGCAGGAGTTATCGCTTAGCGATTGTGTAAATATTGCTTTAGAGAAAAAAGAAACATTGCAATCCGCTCAGTTGGATTTACAATCGGCAAAAGTAGGAAAAGTAGGTACGTTAAGCAATATTTTACCTTCGGTAAGTTTTTCCGGTGGACGCAGTGAAACGAGTTATGCTAAAAATGATTTATTCCCTACCACAACTTCGTGGTCAGCGGGGATAACCGGTGTGCAAAATATCTTTGATGGTGGTGGTTGGTGGAATCGTATCGCGCAAGCGAAGAATAACTATGTTATTTCACAACAATTAGAAAGACAGATGCGCACCAACGTAATTGCTGAAGTTCATCGTGCATATTTCCAACTGTTAAAAAACCAACAATTATATGAAGTCGCTAAACAAAACCTTGAATTAACGGAACAACAGGTCGAATTGGCTCAGAAAAGATTCGACCTTGGTGCAGCTAAGAAAACTGATTTACTTAAATCAAAAGTGGCACGCGGTACAGCAAAATCAGCATTGATAACTCAGGAAACTTTTTTGTATGTGGCAATATCTGATCTTCGCAACGCGATGGGAATGATTGGTGATAACAGTGAATTGAAAATAAGCGATGAGATTTTACCGTTACAAGCGGTTCCCGATTTTGCAGAAGCAATTGATATTCTAAAAAATAATAATCCCGGAGTATTGGCTTCCGAAGCGCAGCTCACTGATGCCAAACTCAGAAAGAAATTGACTAACGCATTGAGATTACCGACCTTGAGTGCTTCAATGTCTTATCAAGCATCGGATAAAGAATTAGGCGGACTAACCGATGCCTTTAAAGATGATTGGATGATGACAACCGGTTTAAATCTGTCATTTCCAATCTTTAGTGGAATGGCCCTTTCAACACAATCGCAACAAGCGAAACTGGCAGTACAAAAGCAGGAAAATGATTTAATAACTGTTAAGAATAACGCAATTGTTAGTTTGGAAAGTGTACTGGGAATTGTAAGTGATTACTTTAAAATAATACCGATTAATGAAGAAATATTGGTATCTGCTGAAGAAGATTTGAAACTGGTTAGTGAACAATACAGATTAGGTTCAGTTTCAATATTGGAATTATTAGATGCTCAAGTGTCGGTCACGCGATCACGCGTAGATTTGGTGTCATCAAAATATGATGCCAGGATCCAAGAAGCTTACCTAAAAGCACAACTGGGTGTTCTTGATATAGAATTTGAATAAATAGGAGAAAATATTTTGGCTAAAAAGAAAAAAAATAAAAAGAAACTTTGGTTAATAATCGGTGGAGCGGTTGTTTTAGTCGCCTTGATCGCCGGAAATTTGCTTAAATCGGATACCGAAGCGATATCAGTCGATACTGAAAAAGTTAAGCGTCAAACTGTTGTACACAAGGTAAACGGTAGTGGTGTAATTCAACCGGAAGTCGAAGTAAAGATCAGTGCAACAATTTCGGCCTGGATCACAGATATAACAGTTGAAGAGGGTGATTATGTAACTAAAGGTCAACATCTGATTTCCTTGGATGAAAAACAGGTTAGAGCATCTTATAACCAAGCACGTTCTTCAGTAAAATCAGCGCGTGCCAGTTTAATGCAAATAAAAGCGCAAAAAGAACGTACGGTATCGCTTTACGCAAACGACCTTATTTCTCAACAAGAATTGGAATCTATCACAGCCCAACACCAACTTGCAGAAAGTCAACTTGAACAAGCGCTTGCAGGCCTGTCATCACAGGAGGATCAGCTTTCCAAGACTCGCATAGTAGCACCACAATCCGGAACTGTGGCAAAAATTACCAAAGAAGTCGGTGAAATGGCTTTAGGTTCCATGTTCCAAGCTGATGTGTTGATGATTGTTGCTGATCTGTCTAGAATGGAAGTACTTGTGGATGTTAACGAAAATGATGTTGTTTCCGTCGCTGTAGGCGATACCGCAGAAATTGAAATTGATGCTTTTCAAGATACGGTTTTTTATGGCGTTGTAAGCGAAATTGCTCATATTGCGGAAACCCAAGCACTCGGTACACAAGAGCAAGTAACCAACTTTGAAGTAAAAGTACAAATGTTAAATATTCCGGAAAATATCCGACCGGGTATGAGCGCTACTGCTGATATTATAACCGATGTTAAAGAAGATGTTTTAGCTATTCCAATTCAATGTCTTACTGTTCGCCAGGAAGGATGGGAAGAAGAAGCTGAAAAAAAGCAAAACCGCGGACGTAAATTGAAAGCAAAGAAGTCCGATGACAGCGAAGAATCAACTGATGACAAGAAAAAGAAAGAAATGATCGAAGTAGTATTCGTTATTAGTGATAATGCGGACAATAGTAATGAAAAAGATGATAAAAGTAAACGAAGAGAACGACATCTTAAAAAAGGTGAGAAATATGCAATAGTCAGACCCGTAAAAGTAGGCATTTCTTCGGAGGATCATTATGAAATATTAAACGGATTGGAAGAAGGGGATAAGATTGTAACTGGTAGTTATAAAGCTATCAGCCGTGATTTAAAACATATGACTGTAGTTGAAGTTGAAGGCAGTTCGCGAAATAAGAAAGATGATAAAGAGGATAATTAGATAATGTCCGCAGTTAAAGCTAAAAACGGTGAAATGATCGTCTTTAAGGCGGTGAAAAAAATATATAATCTTGGAGCTGAGAATGTTCATGCTTTAGATGGTGTGGATCTCAATATTGAAAGGAACGAATACATTTCTATTATGGGACCTTCCGGCTCCGGAAAATCAACTTTAATGAATGTTATTGGTTGTCTTGACACACCAACCGCGGGAACTTACGTTTTTGAAGGTGAACCGGTACATGAGATGGATGACAATCAATTAGCATCAATCCGAAATCGGAAGATTGGTTTTGTATTCCAAACATTTAATTTATTATCCAAATTGACTGCTTTGCGAAATGTTGAACTTCCTCTTATTTATGCAAATGTTCCACGAGAGGATCGCTTAGAACATGCCAAAACCGCACTTGAAAAAGTAGGTCTTGGTGATCGAATGAAACACAAGCCAAACGAACTGTCAGGTGGACAACGTCAACGTGTTGCCATTGCGCGTGCTTTGGTAACTAATCCATCTATCATTTTAGCTGATGAGCCAACAGGAAATTTAGATAGTAAAAGTGGTGAAGAAATCATGAAGATTTTTGACAGTCTTCATGATGCGGGAAATACAATAATATTAGTGACTCATGAACGTTATATTGCTGAACATGCCAACCGGACAATCCATCTTTTGGACGGTAAAATTCGTGTTGATGAGAAAAATAATATTAAGAAAAATTAAACAAATGCTTTTATAATGCTTCAATTATTTTTTGAGAATATCCGCATCGCTGTTAGCGCAATTTTTTCTAGTAAAATGCGTTCCTTTCTCACTGCGCTTGGGATAATCATTGGCGTATTAGCCGTGACCTTGATGGGCACATTAATTTCTGGGTTGGACAAGTCTTTTGAGAAAAGTATGTCGATGTTAGGGAAAGATGTATTTTATATATCCAAATTTGAATGGTTCGGTAATCAGGATTATTGGGAATTAAGAAATCGTCCTGATATAAAACCTGAGTATGCCGAAAAATTAGTGGAGCAGGGGAAATATGTTATAGCTGCTTCACCACAGAGTTTTAGAATGTCTGATATGTCACGAGATGAAAAGAGCATTACAGGTGTATCAGTTATTGGTACTACAACAGATTATATGCAAACATCAAATACTACAATTGAGAAAGGACGATTTCTTACTGATGGAGAACATAACTCAGGTTCAAGGGTTGCTGTTATTGGGTACGATGTTGCCGAAGAGCTCTTTGACAATTCCGATCCTATTGGCGAAAACGTTAAAATTGGACCTTATAAATTCCGCGTAATCGGTGTCGTCGAAAAACAAGGGAAATTCTTAGGTTTACAAAGTATGGATACTCAAGCTATAATTCCCCTTGGCACTTTTCAACGATTATTCTCTCGCAGGGGATTTTTTCGGTTATCTGTAAAAGTTGATAAGGATTACATGGAAGAAGCCGAGTATGAAGTTAGATCCATAATGAGAAGAATAAGGGAAATTAGACCGGAGGAACCGGATAATTTTGCTATCAATAAACAGGAAGCATTCGAAACAACCTATAATAGTATCAAACTTGCCATTGGTGGAACTGGAATTTTTATTACTGTTTTATCATTAATTGTTGGTGGGATTGGTATAATGAATATCATGTTTGTCTCAGTTAAAGAGCGTACCAGGGAAATAGGTATCCGCAAAGCTATTGGCGCAACCCGCAATGTCATTCTTAGTCAATTTCTAATTGAAGCAGTACTAATTTGCCTAATGGGGGGACTGACTGGACTTGGACTTGCTTACGGTTTAAGTTTTGCAATAAGTAAATTTTTACCGTCTACAATGCCGATTTCATTAGCTATAATAGCAATTATTATAAGTCTTGTTGTTGGAATTATGTCCGGGTTAGTACCTTCATATCGAGCGGCAAAATTAGATCCTATTGAGGCGTTAAGTTATGACTAGAACAAAACGCAGCCACTTAAAAAATACGCTTAAAGAAAGCTTCCGTATGGCAGTTGATGCTTTGAGAGATAACAAGCTCCGCTCAATTTTAACACTTTTAGGAATTGCGATAGGGGTATTTTCCGTTATCGGTGTTATGACTGCAATCCGTACAATGGAGTCATCAATAACATCTGGGTTGAATGTATTTGGAACAAATACGTTTATGATTCAAAAATATCCTATGATACAAATAGGTCATAGGGATGCTAAATATCGCAATAGAAAAGATATTACTTATGACCAGTTTGTTCAATTAAAAGAAAAAGCAATTCTTCCTGCCTTGGTTACTGTTGCACAAGGCACTGGTGGTATAACTATAAAATATAAGGATGAACGAACAAAAGGTATCTATGTTGCAGGCGGTGCAGTTGGTGCTTTGCGTACCTATAATAATTTCATTTCCGATGGTAGAGAATTGAATCAACAGGACGTTGATAATTATCGAAGAGTGGTTATTTTAGGTATGGATGCTGTTGATCAATTATTTCCTTTTGATGATCCGCTTGGAAAAACTATTTATATAGAGGGTGTTGGTTTTACTGTTATAGGTATTTTAGAAAGAATGGGTGAAATGTTTGGTCAGAGCCAAGATAATTTTGTACTAATTCCAATTACAAACTATTTACAAAGATTTAGTGACAGAGACACTTCGTTGCAAATAACAGTTGAGGCATCTTCGGTAGAATTATATGATAAAACAATGGATGAAGCAATAGGAATAATACGTGCGATAAGAAAAGTACCACCTGGTGCAGAAAATGATTTTGAAGTGTCATCCAATGCAGAGCTCATTGAAACTTTCAGCAGTTTCACAGCAGGAGTAAAACTGTTTGCACTAGCGGTAAGCGTAATTGCTTTGGTAGTTGCTGGTATCGGCATTATGAATATTATGTTAGTTTCTGTTACCGAAAGAATTAAAGAAATAGGTATTCGCAAAGCGATTGGTGCAACACGTCGCGATATTCTTACACAATTTTTAGCCGAAGCAGTATTTTTAAGTGAATTTGGTGGAATTGTAGGGGTATTATTAGGACTTGCCGGAGGTAATCTTGTTGCGATGCTCCTAAATGTACCGGCAAAAATACCAGTAGATTGGGCAATTATTGGACTAGTTGTTTGCTCAGTAATTGGTATCGGATTTGGGATTTATCCTGCATATAAAGCTGCAAAATTAGATCCCATTGAATCATTGCATTACGAATAAACCAATTAAATTGAATACTTTTGTATTGGAAAGGTGTAGCTATTCTCAATTTTTAATTTATTCCCTAAAAAGTTCATAACATGCTGACCGCAATTACTGCCAATTTCATTTTCAGTTAAATCGCCGATACTGACTATTACTTCATAGCCCGCATTTTTTAAGCTATCAATTATTACATTGTGTTTAGACGATTTGGAAATAGATGAATCTAAATTATTTTTTTGCGCATTAAAAGTCGGATTAACGGGAGTAGTTTTTATTAAAAAATTATCCGGATTGAAATAATTTAAGAGAATGCCAGGTTCTACAATTGTATTATCTGCTAAAGCAAAATTAAGCGTAACTTTTTGTTGATGGTCCTTATGAAATTTTTCGCCAAAGTTAGCCATTTTGTCAAAGTTCCAAGTTTTAACCGGTATTAGCCAATTTCTTTGAGCTAAATCAGTACTATGTATTGAAAACTGGAATTGAAATTTGTTTTTATAATATTTGTTTTTAATCTGTAGGAGTTCTTCAAAAAATTCATCAGTTCCATTAGGAGCAATGGTCGAAAGCGAAGGGTAAAATCCCGGAGCATTATAACGACTTGGAATTTCTTGTAAGGCTTCCAAAACGGCGGGATTAAATGATGGCTCACCCATCCGTGAAAATTGGATTTTAAATTTCTTTGAAGGCACACTTTCACCGCCAAAACGGTTTTTAATTAAATAATCAATTTGGAATAACAACTCATCTTTAGTCGGTTTTCCACTATAATAACTACCGGCATCGCAGAAGCGACACTTAATTGGGCAGCCATATAATGTTGAAATAATCAATACCCATTTCTCATATAGAGTAAATGGTGGTGGGACTGATTCTACAAATTCTAAAAGTTTACCACTTTCCGATTGTGCTATATACACAGTTGCTAATTCGTCATTTCCGGTTTTTGCAATTACTTTCATCAATTTCCTTGGTTCAAGATCATGTTAATATTCATAGCAGTAAAAGTTCCATCGCCTGTAGCGATAGATGTCTGTCGAAGTTGCCCATTTTTAACATCGCCAATTTGAAATACTTTTGGATTATTCAGCAAATCGTTCTTTATGAAATCAAGATTTGGTTCACGCCCAATAGCAATCAGTAAATAATCTGCAGTTAATTTCTCAGAATTATTGCAAAGCAGTAATAATTGGTTATTTACACTTTCTATTTTTAAAACTGATCTCTTGTCTAAATATTGGATATTGCCTGAATGAGAGCAACGTTCTTGTAGAATAGGTAATGCCTTGATACGTGTACTTCTATTTAATAAAATTACTTGATTAAATTCACTGAGATTTAACGCATAATCAAAAGCACAATCGCTACCACCGATAATAACAATTTTCTTACCGTTAATTTCTCCAAGTTTGTAGATATCAAAAAACACTTTCTCTATAATGTCATCTCGAATGATAGGGACTTTCGGAATAATTGGCTTTGTGCCACTTGCAATGACCAAGTATTTTGAATGATATATAT
This sequence comes from bacterium, assembly GCA_030606865.1. Classification (GTDB taxonomy): domain Bacteria; phylum Fidelibacterota; class Marinisomatia; order Marinisomatales; family JAHJCW01; genus JAHJCW01. The sequence continues at coordinate 7,714 of JAUWFQ010000029.1, read as the reverse complement.
TTTTACTAGTTTTTACATTTATAGTATCTTCAAAGGATTCTACAGACATTACAATTTCATATTTAACATTTATTTTAGCGGTTTGAGATTGTGTATTTATTAATTGTACGAGTTTTTTTCCGCTTATGCCGTTTGGAAAGCCAAGATAATTCTCAACAATATTCGCATTTTTCAGTAATCCACCGATTTTGTCTTTTTCAAATACAATAGAATCAATATTATAGCGTTTTAATTGAATAGCGCAAGCAATCCCTGCTGGTCCTGCGCCAATTATAATAACGACTGTACTTTTACTTTCCATTAAATGTGTGTAATAAATTTTCAATTAAAACGATGTTAGCAAAGCCGTGAGCCAAATTTGTAAGTGTGGCAAAGTGGAATTCTTCATTATAGGTTGCTGTTCCATCAATTGGGAAGAATACTTTGTACCCTCGTACAAAAGCAGAACGGGCGGTTGTCTCACAACATAAATGCGTCATAACACCGGTAATGATTACTTGTTTAATATTATTCATCTGTAGTATTTCGTTCAGCCTTGTGTTATAAAAAGCATCGTATTGTGATTTAACTATTAATTTAGCTTGCGGAATATCAAATTCAGTAATTAACTGGCTGAATTCGCTACCTTCCGTCAGAATATCACGCCACCAATAGTCCATTTGTTTAGCATCTTCTTTAGTATTTATATGTCTGGTAATAATTATCGGAAGGTTATTTTGAATGAATAGATCTGATAATGTTTGTATTGGCTTAATTATTGCTTTTGCACTCGGAACATAAGCATGGGATTTATTATTATGGAAAAAATTCTGCATATCAAGAATAAGTAAAGCTGATTTTTGTGGGATCAATTGATCTTTATGCAAATCAAAATGACCATCAAGTTTCTGATACATTGATTTAGCATTTACACCAATAGTTGTTTCTGTAAAATATTCTAATTTTTTCATTGTAACTGATTATTTAGGTACAAAAGTTAATATATCTTCAGTCCTATAAAAAATCGAGATTTAAATAAATTAATTTATATTATAACTTGCCCTTTTTCTTGTATTTGGAATTTACATAATATAATTTTGCCCGACGATTTAGTTGGTTTATGATAACACAATTATCAAAGAAATTCCGTGGAGAAATCCGATAATGGTTATCGGAGTCATTCCTGCTCGACTGGAATCGACCCGCTTCCCCCGTAAGATACTTTTCCCCATTAATAATAAACCAATGGTTATGCATGTATATGAACGTGCTTTACTGTCCAAGAAATTAGATAGATTAATAATTGCAGTTGACTCACAAGTAACAGTTGATGCTCTAAGAAATTATGATGTCGAAGTATTAATGACCTCATCAAAGCATCTATCAGGTACTGATCGTATTGCGGAAGTGGTAGCAAATATTGATACTGAAATTGTCATTAATATTCAGGGTGATGAACCGATGCTTGATCCAAAAATGATAGATGATTTAGTTTCGATATTTGATGACAAAACAGTTAAAATTGCGACGTTAGCAAGTACGGTAATTACCGAAGATGATTTTAAAAATCCGAATACCGTGAAAGTTAAAATTGATAAAAATGATAACGCTGCCAATTTTTACAGAGAAGTAGTCGATAGAAAAGTACAATATTTTCGTCATATAGGAATATATGGGTATCGGAAAAATACTTTGGAGGCTTTCACTAGATTAGAACAATCTAAGAATGAGCAATTATTACATTTGGAGCAACTACGTGCCTTGGATAATGGAATACCTATTAGAGTGGCGATGTGCAATTTCCCTTACCGAGGAATTGATATACAGGAAGACTTAGAACAATTAAATTTATAATATGAAAAAACAGACAAAATACATTTTTGTGTTAGGCGGTGTAATTTCCGGATTAGGTAAGGGAATTGCTGCAGCCTCTATTGGATACTTGTTAAAAAGTTCCGGTTTGCGTGTTACTATTTTAAAGCTCGATCCGTATCTAAATGTCGATCCCGGTACCATGAATCCATATCAGCATGGTGAAGTGTTTGTACTTGATGATGGTTCTGAAACAGATTTGGACTTAGGGCATTATGAACGATTTATTGATGAAAATATGGGTGCGCAAAACAATGCTACGGCAGGGCAAGTATACAGCTCAGTATTGGATAGGGAACGAGCCGGTGACTACCTTGGCGCTACAGTGCAAGTTATTCCGCACATTACCAATGAGCTAAAACGCCGTATCAAAGCAGTTAATATTGATAATATATATGATGTGGTTATATGTGAAGTTGGCGGTACTGTAGGCGATATTGAAAGTTTGCCATTTATGGAAGCTATTCGGCAACTTTCGGTTGAATTGGGTTATCACAACCACTTAATTGTGCATTTAACGCTCGTACCATACATTAAAGCGAGTGAAGAGTTGAAAACTAAGCCAACTCAGCATTCAGTTATGAAATTGAGGGAAATCGGATTATCACCCGATATAATTCTTTGTCGTACGGAACGCTCAATTACTCAAGAGGTTATCGATAAAATTGCCCTATTCTGCAACGTTGCTCCTTCTAATGTAATTGAAGGCTATGAAGTTGAAAGTATTTATGAAGTACCTTTATCGCTATATAAACAAAAGGTTGGGGGAATTATCGCAGAGCGATTGCAGCTAAAACGGCTGCCGGACGTGAAAAAACTAAAAGAATTTATGGTGCGGTATAATAATCCCAAACGGGAAGTGACAATCGCAATGTGCGGTAAATATATTGAACTACCCGATGCTTATAAAAGCGTGATGGAAGCATTTATACATGCCGGAGTTGAAAATGATGCTCGAGTTAATTTAAAATGGATTCAAACTGATAAGTTAATTAATGACGAGAATATAAAAAGGTCCCTTTCAGATGTTGACGGTGTGCTGCTTTTACCGGGTTTTGGTCCGCGCGGAGCGGAGGGGAAAATAAAAGTTTGTGAATACGCTCGAGTGAATGAAATCCCATTTTTAGGTATATGTCTTGGATTGCAATGTGCAGTAATTGACTTTGCCCGAAATATCTGCGGATTGAAAGGTGCTAACAGTACTGAATTTGATAAAGATACAAAATATCCTGTTATTGATCTAATGGAATCGCAGAGAGCAATTAAAGCAAAGGGTGGTACGATGCGTTTAGGAGCATATGATTGTAGCATCAAACGTGGAACAAAAACATTTACGGCTTATAATCAGAAAAATACATCGGAACGTCATCGTCACCGTTGGGAAGTAAATAATCGCTACAGACAACGATTGGAAAAAAATGGTATGATCATATCCGGCGTAAATAATGATTTAAATTTGATAGAGATAATTGAATTGAAAGAACATCCATGGTTTATAGCAACACAATTCCATCCTGAGCTTAAAAGTCGTGTAAATCGCGCTCATCCTTTATTTCGTGATTTTATAAAAGCTGCCGTAAATTTCACATCTAAAAAATAATCTAAATTTGAATTTAATTAACATAACCGAAACAATTTCTTTCGGCGGAAAAAGTTTTCCGTTGATATTAGGTCCTTGTGTAATCGAGAGCCGTGACCATTCATTGAGGATGGCGGAGGCAATTAAAAAAATCACCGCTCGGTTGGATTTTCCTTTTATATTTAAAAGTTCATATGATAAGGCAAATCGCACCTCTGTTTCATCTTTTAGAGGACCCGGCATTGATGAAGGTTTGCAAATTTTAGCAGATGTTAAAAGTGAATTAGATGTTCCAATTATTACTGATATACATTTGCCAGAACAGGCGACAGCAATTGCAGAAGTAGCAGATATAATTCAAATACCAGCTTTTCTTTGTCGGCAAACCGATTTATTAATTGCCGCAGGTAATACGGGCAAACCGATAAATGTGAAAAAAGGTCAATTTTTGTCTCCTTGGAAAGTGAAAAATATCGTAGAAAAAATTGAAAGTACAGGTAATAATCGAATATTAATTACAGAACGTGGGAATACATTTGGTTTTGATAATTTAGTTGTTGATATGCGCTCTATTCCAATCATGCAAGAAGAAACCGGATATCCTGTTATTTTTGATGGAACTCATAGCGCACAAATACCCGGTAACATCGGTGACTCGACAGGTGGATTGCGGAAATATATTCCTGCAACAGTCAATGCTGCTGTTGCTGCAGGATGTAATGGATTATTTATTGAGGTGCACGACGACGTTGAAAATGCTAAATCAGATGCAGCTACTCAATGGCTCCTCGATCAATTAGAAGAGCTATTAGTACAAGTTAAACGCATCCGTGAGGCGGTGACTGATGAATAGTGAATTAAAAGAAAAAGTAGATCGAATTAAATTATTAATATCTGATGTAGATGGTGTATTGACTGATGGAGCCATATATAAAAGTAGCAGTGATGAATTTAAAAAATTTAGCGTTACTGATGGTTCCGGCGTGGCAGTTGCTCGTGCTGTAAATTTGAAAATTGCGTTAATATCAGGTAGATACTCAAAAGCCACGGAAATAAGAGCTAAGGAGTTACGGATTGAAGACGTTTACAATGGGAAATTGGATAAAATTGAACCATATTTAGAATTAAAACAAAAATATGATCTTAAAGACGATGAAATTGCCTATATAGGTGATGATATAATTGATTTACCGGTAATGTACAAAGTTGGAGTACCAATTGCTGTAAATAATGCTATTGATTTGGTAAAAGAAACTGCGATATATACAACGAGTAAAAATGGTGGTGACGGTGCTTTTCGTGAAGCAATCGATTGGATATTGCATGTTCAAGATAGGTATGAGGAAGCTTTGCAGATTGTAAAAGAAGAAATATTTGTTAATCGAAATAAGTAATGTTGCAATTGAATAAACTAAAAATATTTGTCATAATAGTAATTAGCTTTTTTATTAGCTGCAATACTCCCGTTGTCAATGAGAATCAATATGAAGAGTTAGTTGAACATCCTGATCATGAAAGTTGGGATGTGCGCATCACTATAACAAATGCCGGTATAAAACGAGCTTATATAGAAGCGGATTATCTTGAACAGTATAATAACAAACATTTTATTTCATTGGAAAAAAATGTTAAAATTGATTTTTATGATGCAGATGAAAAACGAATCTCGAATTTATCTGCTGATAAAGCTGAGATAAATGAACGCACCAATTTTTTGCGAGCAATTAATAACATTATTGTTGAGTCAGATAGCGGTGTAACTCTGTTCACGGATACTTTATCGTGGGATAATGCACGGGAATTAATTTTCACTGAAGATTCTGTAATGATTACAACGGAAACTAATGATACATTATATGGAATCGGATTTGAATCCGATGTTAATATGGAGCGTTGGAAAATATTAAAGCCTCGCGGAGTAACAAGTAGATGAAAAATCATACCGGATTAAAAACAAAATCGCTATTTAAAAAATACGGTAGACGCTGGGTTGTTAACGATGTAAGCATTGAAGTGCGCAAAGGCGAAATCGTTGGATTGTTAGGTCCTAATGGAGCAGGTAAAACAACTACTTTCTATATGATTACCGGTATGATTAAGCCAACAGAAGGACAAATTGTCTTGGACAATCAAAATATTACTAATTTAGCCATGTACAAAAGGGCTCGATTGGGTATAGGATATTTATCGCAAGAACCATCAATATTTGGTAAACTTACTGTAGAAGATAACTTGCGATTATTATTGGAAATGACTAATAATAAAAAGGACGAGAGAGAAAAGATCATCGACGATCTTTTGGAAGATTTGTCAATAAAACATATCAGAAACAGCAAAGGGTATAATCTTTCAGGTGGGGAGCGCCGTAGAGTTGAAATTTGCCGGACCTTGGCTTTAAAACCTGATTTTATTTTATTAGATGAACCATTTGCCGGTATTGATCCTATTGCCGTCGAAGATATTCAATCAATTGTACATTCATTAAAAAATAGAAATATTGGTGTATTAATAACCGATCATAATGTTCGCGAAACGCTCTCGATTACAGATAGATCATATCTTTTATATGAAGGTAGAATATTAAAATCTGGTACATCTGATGAACTTGCAGGAGATAAAGAAGTACGACGTTTATATCTCGGTCAAAGATTTCAATTATAATGCTAAGACTTCAACAAAAATTAGTCCAAAAACAAATATTAGCTCCCCGCCAAATATTAATGGCTAAGCTATTACAGCTTAATATTGTTAATCTTGAACAAAAGATTTTAAATGAATTAGAGACTAATCCTGTTTTAGAGGAAATACAACGTGAAGATGATACACCAGTATCTACAGATGATGCAGATAGAGATACAATGGATATCTCCTTTGAAGCAGATGCACCCGAACCAAGAACATTGTTTCAATATTCTCCCGAAAATAAAGAAATACCACAACAATATCAGCTTGATTTTATAGAAGAATTAGTCGGGCAGTTAGATATTTATGGATTAACTGAATTTGAACATATTATCGCAGAAGAAATTTTATGGAATTTAGACAACCGTGGATATATTACGATTGAATTGTCATTGATAGCTGATCGACTAAATACAGATGAGGAAAAAGTAGAAAATATTCTAAAACTTGTTCAGCATTTGGAACCATTTGGAATTGCATCACGTAACTTAAGAGAATGTCTGTTGATTCAATTAGAAGATAAAAAAGATTCCTTAGCTTATCGAATTATATCTAACTACTTAGATGATTTTAGTAATAAACGCTACGAAATATTGCAAACGAAACTTGGCTGTACTGAAGATAAGTTAGCAGAAGCTAAAGAAATCATTACACATTTGAATCCGCGTCCCGGTGAAGGAAAAATTATTAGCAGAGATGAAGTTATTGTACCGGATTTAATTGTGAGGGAACGTGACAGTGAATGGAGTATACAGAATTATGATTCCGGGTTACCTGAATTGCGCGTTAGTCCTGATTATATCGGATTATTAGAAGAAGGTGCCCAAATTTCCACGGATGCACGGAAATATCTAAGGGAACAAACAGATTCTGCAAATTGGTTTATTGAGGCAATTAAGCAACGACGTAATACTATGCTCCGTGTTATGAAAGCTATCATTGACAAACAACCGCAGTTTTTTTCGGGTAATACAAAAGATTTAAATCCGATGAAGCTTCAAGATATCGCCGATGAAGTTGAAATGGATATATCAACTATAAGTAGGTCAACCAGAGGTAAATATGTTGATACATCCTTCGGAATTTTTGAATTGAAATCTTTTTTTACCGAGGGTGCGAAGAAACAATCCGGAGAAATAATTAGTACAAATTTAATCAAGCAAGTATTAAAAGATATTATTGAAAACGAAAATAAGAAAAAGCCGTATAATGATGAAAGATTGGCAAATAAATTAACGGCTGCCGGATATAATGTTGCTCGTAGAACAGTAGCAAAATACCGTGAGCAGCTTAATTATCCTGTCGCGCGTTTGCGGCGGGAATTAAAATAAAAAGGAGGAGTTATGACAGGACGTAAAGTTGTGTTTGGAGACGTAGAAATTAACATACCTGAAAAGTTATTGTCAGTCGGCGTAATACCGATAATTGCAGTGGTATTAATACTTTGGTTATTAACTGGTATTTATAGTGTTGGTCCGGATGAAGTAGGAGTTGTACGAACATTTGGAAAAGTAACCCGTGTGGCTCAACCGGGATTGCACTATCATTTGCCTTTTCCGATGGAGGAAGTTGATACGCCAAAAGTCACTGAAGTAAAAAGAA
>JAUWFQ010000173.1 GCA_030606865.1 bacterium | reverse complement strand
TCAAAATTATAGGTGAATAAATAATATGGCAATCTTATCTTCAGTACACGCTACTCAAGCATTCTTCCTCTCCGGTGCTTTTAAGAAAGTTTTTCCTGATAGATTATTGGTTATTGAGCATTCTTTTGGTAACAGCTTCTTTTGTCACGATGTCAATTTTGACCCAATTTCAACTGAGGAATTACAAAAATTAGAAAACTTAATGCGAGAATGGATAAAAAGTGATGAACCAATAACGTTTAAATTGTGGCCTAAACAAAAATTTATCGAAAAACTATATAAATTTAATTCACATAGTAAATTAGTGATCGCAAAGCGTTGGGAAAGTGATCAAATACCGATAGCAAAATTTAATGGAAAATATTGGGATTATATGATTGAACCGCTAATAAGCAATAAATCCCAATTAGAAAAATTTGAATTAAAAAAATATAATGACGGATTTCTATTAAGATTTGCTACAATGCTACATCCGGATGATGTTGCTCCATTTCATGATCAGCCAAAATTATTTGCTACAATGGAAGAACACCAGAAATGGAGTGAAATCTTAGGGATTTCAACAATTGGTGATTTGAATGATTCCATTGATAACGGTGAAATAAAAGAATTAATTTGGGTTGCTGAAGGTCTTCATGAAAAAAAGATCAGTGATATTGCCGATGAGATAGTAGCAGGATTTCCTGAAAAACGTGTCATTACAATAGCAGGACCGTCTTCTGCCGGGAAAACCACTTTTAGCAAACGATTAAAGATACAATTAAGGGTCAATGGATTTCGCTCACAGACAATTTCCATGGATGATTACTTTATAGACCGCAAATTATTACCAATTGGAGATGATGGTAAAAAAGATTTTGAATCAATTGATGGACTCGATGTTGCTCTGTTAGTTGACCGGTTAAATGCATTACTCAACGGTAAAGCAATACCTGAAAGACATTTTAATTTTGATTTAGGAATTGGTAAAGATACAGATAAAAAATTAGAACTTGGAGATTGGGACTTTGTAATTGTCGAAGGGATCCACGGACTTAATCCTAAACTGACAGAAAATTTTGGTAAAGATCGAGTTGAAAAGTTATACATTAGCGCCATTACACAAATGAACATAGATGCTAATCACAGAATTTCAACATCGGATAACCGCTTACTTCGAAGATTAGTACGCGATAATAAATTTCGTGGTTATTCTCCTGAAAAAACATTAGAGCGATGGACATCGGTTCGATTGGGAGAAGAGAAAAATATATTTCCATATAGTGAAGAAGCAAATTTAATATTTAATTCTTCGCTTGTTTATGAATTGCCGGTTTTAGCAAAGTATGCTCGTCCACTATTGCAAAAAGTAAAAGGGGATGACAGAATTAAACGATTAGCTGAACGTTTGGATTTATTTTTATCATTTTTTGCAAATCTGAATGAGAAATATGTACCTGGGACATCGCTTTTGCGTGAGTATATAGGGAATAGTGATTTTCACTATTAGCAAGAATGAATTTTCAATTTAGAAGCTATTGCGAATCCGATAAAGAGGATGTTATCCAATTATGGGAAGAGTGTGGACTTGTTGTGCCTTGGAATAATCCACAACTGGATATTGAGCGCAAGCAAACCGTGCAACCAGAATTATTCCTTATCGGATTGGTAAATGATGAAATTATCGCAACTGCGATGGTAGGATATGAAGGTCATCGTGGATGGGTAAATTATTTAGCTGTTAAACCTAAATTTCAACGACAAGGAATTGGTAAACTAATAATGGAAGAAGCAGAACGCCGTTTATTAAAATTAGGATGTCCAAAACTACAAGTTCAAATACGGAATACAAATGATGGTGTGATTAAGTTTTATCGAAAATTGGGCTATCTTCAGGATGAAGTAGTAAATCTTGGAAAGCGTTTAATATCTGATGAATAATCAGTAACCGATCGCGGAGTTTTCCCATCGTGGATCAGGACCACCGTAATACCCGTTTTCATTGATTAAAATACAATTTGCGTAGCCGATATTTCCCCTTAGTATAATTTTGTGTCCTCGAGATTCTAATTCTTCTCGTACAGAATTAGATATTGCATCAGACTCAATCATAATAACATCCGGCAGCCATTGTGAATGTACACGCGGTGCAGAAACGGCTTTGTAGATATCCATATCGTGTTCAATAATATTAAGGATAACCTGTAAAACCGTAGTTATAATAGTTGAACCACCCGGTGATCCGACTATGCTAAACGGTTTATCATCTTTAAGAACAATTGTCGGTGTCATTGAACTTAGCGGACGTTTATAAGGAGAAATGGCATTGGCTTTATTTCCAACTAATCCAAAAATGTTAGGAGTGCCTGGTTTAACGGAAAAATCATCCATTTCATTGTTTAAGAAGAATCCAGCACCTTCGACTAAAATCCCCGATCCAAAACCTGTATTCAAAGTAGTTGTAACGCTAACAGCATTGCCATCCTTATCAATTACTGAATAATGTGTGGTTTCTCTACTTTCATAAGCTGTTGGATTGCCGGCAAAGACTTCCGCACTTGGCGATGCTTTATGCATGGAAATATTTTGAATTCTTTCACGAGCATAATCTTTCGAGGTAAGCATTTCAATTGGAACAGCCCAATAATCGCTATCACCGATATGTTCAGCACGATCGGCATAAGCACGCCGTTCAATTTCGGTTAGTAAATGAATATAATCAGCTGAATTAAAATCTAATGAATCAAGCTCAAAATTTTCTAACATATTTAACATTTGTATTAATAGAATGCCACCGGAACTGGGTGGTCCCATAGAAATGATGTCATAATTATTATAAGTCCCGGTCAATGGAACACGCAACTTTGGACAATATGATTTTAAATCTTTTAATGTTATTAGACCATTACCTTCTTTCATTTCTTTAACGATTAATTTTGCTGTTTTACCGTTGTAAAATCCATCTATGTCATATTTGGCAATTCGTTGTAAAGTTTTTGCTAAATCTTTCTGTATTAATAAATCATCTGTTTGCCAAGGTTTGCCATCAGTACGAATAAATACTTTTTTGGCGCCATCATCTTTTTCAAATACCGATTGATGGCTATTCAAACTTTTTGCAAAT
>JAUWFQ010000069.1 GCA_030606865.1 bacterium | reverse complement strand
AAACATTTTTATCCATGGTGTCAAGTAATATATACAAATTGACAAGTATAATTGACATGACAACAAGTCTATTTTATATAAGTTTATAAGTTATGGTTTTAAGTGCCATTAGATTATTGACCTGCTCCCCAAAAGTTGAATAACTGTTTGAACCTATACATCAGTAAGTATGTCCTAAAAACGTGTCTCAAAACAAACGAGCTAATTTGAGAGTGCCAAAAACTCTCAAAATTCGATTTACTATGACAGAAGTGTACATTAGTAGACAAAATCGTAGCACAGTTATAGCACACTTTTGGGAATCCTCCTCGGTGAACAGTGGCCTTTTAAGCCATTGGCCGAGCGTTCGAGTCGCTCCGGAGTCACACCAAAATTCCCCCCTGAATTACTAAAACTTAGAGGGAAATTTCATTATTACTACTGTTTAAACTATTCTATTATGTTTGTCAAGTAAAATCAAATAATACCACATTGTGGATACGTTTTCTGTGGAAACAAAACTTTTAAAAGAAGAACCTCACGGAAACAAGATTAATTTCTCCAATCATAATTTACAGAGTTAAATTTATCTTCGAAACAACCAATATTATTTGCAAAGTTTATCATCATACTGTGTGTGTCAGATTCATCTCTCACACCATAATCCCAAGTATCAAACCCTTTTGCGTATGTAAACAATCCTTGTTGATTATAAGGGTATTCCTTTTTAGTTGTAGAAATGAATGGATTCATGCAATCATAGTCCTCAACAAAAGTGCAATTATTGTCTAACAAAATCCATTTATCTGAAACATATATTTCAGTCATTACATGTCCAACAAATCCTTGATTAGAATTGTTATTGTAATCGTATGCCCACCCTACCGCAGCTGTTTCAATTATAACCGTAGGAAATCCAAATTCTCTCAAAATACTCGAAATAATGAGTGCTGCAGTATGACATCCGTAAAACGTTTTAATTTCGTACAATTCGTTAACATTATTTTTACCAACCATACTTCCGCCTGCATTTATGAAAGTGAAATTTTGATTAAACCAATAACATACAGTCCTTATCCCTGTGATACTCTTCGCAGGTGTACCTATGATATTCCTTATTTCTTCAAGATGCTCATCATCTAAATCTGATTGTTCTCCTGGGATAAGATATAATTCGGGATTATCATATTCTATCCCATAGGAATAATCATAATTTTCCATATTAAGCGAGCATGGATTATCAGTTACAGAACTATTGTTTTCTATTTTACAAGAAAGGATGGTTGCTATTATCATTATCAGAATTAGTTTTTTCATACCTTGATATATCTTATACCAATTTGAGACGTAATAACAATCCAGTCTTCTATATTTGAGTACACTTATTTCCCGACAGTTTATATAGCTGCTATCAAAGATTATTTATGTTTCAATAGCTTACTTCTTTAAATAAATAGATAAAAGGGCTATTGCAAAGAACCCATAGATTATTACAGTTAACCAACCTAAGGTATTAACTATATTTGAAACTTGACCCCAAATTGCCACTATAACGCCGACTATATCACTTATCATAATAGCTAATACAACTAATTTTACATCGGCATTTAACTCTGAGTTTCTCAAATAGAAAGTCACTAGAGCTACTGCTAATAAACCGACCCCAAAGAAGCTGGTCATTAATAATGTAACGTCATTGAATTCAACACCATACCAAGATAGCATAGTTGCCGGGATAAAGAGACAGACTAATGCAAAGAATCCCGCTGCGATTGTGTTTAATATAAATACGGTTTTTAGTGACATCTTATTTTCTCCTTGCTTATTAAGAAAATAATGTGCGTTTCTGTAGAAACCATCTTTTCAGCACGATTGAGCAAAATTAGTCTATATTTGAGACAAATAACAATTATTTATTTAAACATTATTACATTGTGGATAAATTTCCTGTGGATGCAAAGTTGTTAAAAGAAGTGCCTCTCGATGAAGTTTATACCGTGTAGCGCTGTCTATGGATGACAGCGCTTTACAATTAATAATAAAGTGAGACTAAGTAGTAAACAGAAAGATTGAGTTTTTATTCTTGAACATCTTGCTAACTACTAATTAACTTTTAATAATATAGTTAATTAGTAGTTACCAACAATATTATTTATCTGGAGAGGACAATGAATAATTTATCAAAATTTAAAGTATTAACATTAATTCTATTTTTAGCCTTTTTCTTAAATGGGTGTTTGGGTACTGATGATGAACAAAACACAGTTAGCTTACGAGTAATTGATTCATCATATTCTGGTGTAGCAAAAGAATTGACTCTTGATACGAAGGACTATAGTACTGTTAATGTGTCAATTATTAGAATTGAGTTAACAAGCGATGACACAGTTTTTGTCTTAAAAGATTATGGAACCGACCCATTATTAATAAATCTATTAGATTTGGGAAGTGCGGGAATATTATTAATCAGTAATGTAGAAATTCCTGTAGGTAATTACAATAAAATAAGGATGATATTAGATGCTCCTGAGGAGCAAAATCAGGCTCCAGTTAATCCTTCATCTTTTTTAACAATAGATGGAAATGCTACAGAATATCCAATATTTATTCCAAGTGGAGCCCAAACAGGTTTAAAAATTAAATTGCAACCACCGCTTGAAATAATTGATGGTAGTTCATTTGAGATTATTTTAGATTTTAACTCAGAGAATACAATCAAAAAGACAGGTCAAAATGACCGCTATATCATCAGACCAACTTCTATGAGTGCAATAGTTACTGACAATAGTTAAATAAAAATAACTGATATAATCTAATATATACCTATTAAAACGGAAGCTTTTACCCATTATGGACACGGATTATATGGACACAAAGAGTGGTTTGTCGACTATAAGGCAATGGCCTTTTAAGCCATTGGCCGAGCGTTCGAGTCGCTCCGGAGTCACTCTTTATAAAAACCACTTTCTCAATAAGAAACCAGTAGTTTTTTCATTATATTTAGTGAATTAATATAAGTTTTAATCGAGCTGGGAAAACAATTACAAATTAATTTTTGCAGAAATGCAGCAAGGCCTAAGTCTTTGGAATCTTAATAAAGAAAATATTACCCGTAGGCTTATTCGGTTTAACACCTACCTCAGCATCATGAGCTTCAGCTATACGTTTTACGATTGCTAAACCTAACCCTTGTCCCTTACTTTTATCTAATTGAATTTTCCGCATAAATATATTTTCACGATCTTTCTTCTCTATCGTTTTTCCAAAATCCTTAACATTTACAACAACATATCTAATGTCGATATTAGCATCTATTATGATCTTTTTACCGGTTTTGGCATATTTAATTGCATTACTAATATAATTCCTGAAGACTTCGCTAATAATCGGATTTGCAATTATTATTAGCTCTTCTTTTAATTTCATATCCAATATCATCTCAGCAAATTGTAAATGTGGCGAATTCTCTTTAATAATCATATTAATCAAATTAGTTAAATCCAATTCTTCTTTTTCAATTGTATCACCAATGGCAACTTTTGAGAGTGTTGTTGCATTGTTTATTACATTTAATAGATTGTCCGCACTTTGTTCAATCTCTTCCAATATTTCATTATTTGGATCATTTTCCAAACCAAATTGTACAAATCCTTTTATTACTCCTGCTGGATTTTTTAAGTCGTGAGCAATAACATCTAATAATAATTCTTTCATAGAATTTGATTCCATTAACTCTTTAGACAAGGAACGATATCGCTCTTCCGATTTTTTTAAATTTTCTGCAGCTTTAATTCGATCAGTTATATCACGATATGCGGCATATACTGCCAACACGTCACCCTTATAATTAACTGGAGAACTTAAAACTGATACGTGTACCTCAGATCCATCTTTTTTATTCCGTACTGCTTCAAAATACACGCGTTTTCCCAAAGCGACCTCTTGAGTATATTTCTGAGCATTTTTCTGGTGTTCAGGAGCCACAAGTAAATCATTAATATTTCTACCGAACACATCTTCTTCTCTAAACCCGAATAGTGAAGTAAATTGCTCATTAATATGCAAGATGGTACTGTCTATGGTTACCAGTGCCAACGCCTCAGGCGATGATGTAAAAAGTTCGTCAAGATAAGTTTTCTCAATCTGTAGATTTGAAAGCGCCTGCCTGTGCTCGATAGTCTTTGCGATCTGTTCAGAAACAAAGGTCAGAATCTTTAAATCAGATTCTGTGTAACGATCAGGATCTTGATAACTGTTAACTGCTATTACCCCAATCACCTTAGTCCCCGTTTTTAAAGGTGACCCCATCCATACTTTTGGAAGTGTTCCTATTACTTCTATTTCTCCCTTTTTTGCATATGCTTCTATCTCCTCTTTTCTTAATATAAGAGGTTTTCCTGTTCTTATAATATATTCTGTAAGACCCTTACCAAGCGGGCGTGCGGATGCTGGAAAAACATCCTCAGAATCTATGTAAAATGGAAAGGATAATAATTTTTCCTTTTCATCATAATATGCTATATAAAAATTGGTAACATCCAGCACCTGCTCTAGAATCGTGTGTATCGATTTATATAATGCATCTAAATTTTTAACGTCCTGTGCAGCTTTTGAAATCTCGTAAACAACGGATTGCAAATGTTCTGCCTGTTTGTGTTCGGTGATGTCCGTATCCGAACCACGATATGCTACTAGTAAGCCTTGTTTGTCTATAATAGGTATTCCACTTGTTGAAAGATAAACAACTCTACCACTTTTGTGAATATTTATATTTTCAAACTTAGTAAACGATAGTTTTTTAGCAAAAATACTTAAAGCTTCTGTTTTTAATTTTTCACGATTGTTTTCTGGAAAAAAATCATAAAAATATTTTTTACCAATAATTTCATCTACGTTGTAACCAAGAATATCTTTTACAACAGGACTGGCATAAGTATATAATCCATTGGCATTTACTTCCCAGATCCACTCCTGTGCATTTTCAGCGACCTGTTTGAAACGTTCTTCGCTCTTATATAATGCTTCCTCAGCTTGTTTTTGCTCTGTTATATCGCGTAACATAATCACTTGACCTGCAGATCGGTTGTTACGGTCATATAGTAAAGTGACCTGCAGATCATAGTAATATTTAGCTTTCCCCTTTATTAAACAAATTTCTTCCCTCGTGTCTGTTTTAACATTTAAACAGTTAATAAATTCTTCCCAGTTTGCTAATACCTGAATAGCTTTTTGACCAATGGCCTTTTTTGCAGGTATTTTGGTAATCACCTGCATAGCAGGATTAAAATCTAAAATTATACCTTGAGGATCAGTTACCAAGACACCATTGTGCATTATCTCTACTAATTTATGTCGAGCTACAGGAATTAAGTTTAATAACTGGAACCCAAGGATTCCCCACGTCAGAAACAATCCTGAGAACCCAAAAGCAATTGGTGTCCAATCTAATCCGGGTATAGGATTAATTTTAAACACGTAGATCATATTCCCAGTGAAAGGTAAAACTGCTCCAATAATTATTATTATAATTTGTGATTTGTAAATTGATGGTACACTTAGAATGGTTCTAAGAAGTAAAATTACACCAATAACTAATAATAAATAACTATATATAGCATATAACCAGAACCAAATACTATAACCATAAATAGGCATGTTACTATTTGGATCGATTGAAATACTCGTATACCACAAATGATGCCAATTATGAGTGGCAACCATTAATAAGGTAAATAAGGGTACAATTGACAGCAAGATTATGTTGCGTGGAACTAAATATCTATAATATCGACCATATGCCAATGCAAGCAAGAAATATAACAGCGGTACGGTTGTTACACCTAAATAGGATATTTGTGCCCATAGCAATACATGCGATACATCCGTTGCGGCTGTTTCAAAAATATACGAAAAAGCCCACACAGCTACGCCACATTCCAGAAAAGCCAAATATTTTGCAACAAGCGTACTGCGCTTTTGCCACGCAAACAGTGCAACCAAAATACTTATAAGCGTAATTACTAATAATATCCAGCTTATTGTATGAAATTGATAGCTCAAAAAACCCTCAACAACATTATTTATACTAACAATATACTAATTACCACATGATTATTACTATTGCTCATTTAGTATCATAGAGATAAATCAATGATAACAAATTGTTAGTACTAATGATACTCTCCTTGTAAATTAATCTTTAATTAATACTATGTTTTTAATTTTTATATGGTCATTTAATTTATTTTAGAAATACTCTTTTTGTAGACAACCTTTATTATTTATATTAGTCTAATATCATGACTAAATTAGTGTCCGAACAAAATGAAAAATATAATTACTTTTTTCGAAAATAAGAGTTTGCCTTTTATTGCAATTTTCTTAATAGTAGCAATTTCATTTGCTCTACTTAATTGTAATAACCAAAAACCATCAAAAATACCTATTACAACAAACTCCGAAGCAGCTCTCGAATATTACAATGAGGGACTATTATTATCAGAAAAATTGCGTGGACAAGAAGCCGTATATTTTTACTTAAAAGCTCTAGCTGAAGATAATGAATTTGCTATGGCATATCTACAGATGGCTCAGGTTCAAACAACTCCAAAGTTGAGATATAAATATCTATCAAAAGCTAAATCTTTAATTAAGTATGTATCTGAAGGTGAAAAATTATTAATCTTGGCTGTTGAAGCGGGTGCAAATAATGAATACGAAAAACAATATAATTATTATAGAGAATTAATTGAAAGATACCCAAACGATGAGTGGGCTCAAAATATATATGCACATTTTCTGTTCAATTGGCAAAAATATGAAAAAGCGATTTCCCATTATGAAATAGCACTAGATATCAATCCAGATTTTTCACAACCTTATAATATGCTTGGTTATTCATATCGACAACTTGGGGATTTTCAACAAGCAGAAACTTATTTTAAAAAATACATAGATCTCATCAAGGATGATCCAAACCCTTATGATTCGTATGCAGAACTGTTATTAAAAATGGGCAAATTTGAATCATCCATAGATTATTACCACAACGCATTGGAGATTAAACCCAATTTCATTGCTTCTATAATTGGCATTGCTTCAAACCTAAATTTATTGGATAGACATGAAGAGGCATGCAAAGAATTAGAACGTATTGAAACAATTTCAGCTGATCCCGGTGATTTAAGAAAAATGCATTATGCTAAAGCAGTTGCCAACATTGATATCGGTGACTTCGACAGAGCTATTAAAGAATTAAAGGAAAATATTTCTATTTCAAAGAGTATAGATGACAATTTAGCCTTGGGTCAGGATTTAATAAACTTAGGTAATGCGCACTTGATGTATGAAAAACCTGATGATGCTTTGAAATATTTTGAGAAATCCATGGAATATTTTGAAAAATCAAATATCTCCCAAGATTTAAAATATTATATACGGCGACAATTATTTGTTAGTGCCGGTCGTGTTGCATTCTATAATAAAGATGTTGATATTTTAAAGGAATATACAGAAAAATATAAATCATCCGCTCAACAAACAATGAATCCTAATGAGATTAGAAAGGCTCATGAACTTACAGGATACATATATTTACTTAAGGAAAATTTCCCCAAAGCAATATATGAATTCAAGCAGGCGAATCAGCAAAATCCAATTATATTATATCTAATCGGAACTGCTTACGAAGATTTAGGTGACAGTGATAAAGCTCGTCAGATATATGAATCAGTTGCTCATTTCAATTCATTAAATGATATGAATCTTGCTTTTATCAGAAAGACAGCATTAGCAAAATTAGATGATTTCTAGCTAATTATTTAACATACCAATCAATCATTCTTTCAATTGCTTCTAAGCAAACTTTGCAGAATTCACTTCGATTGCGCGAGAACATAATGCAATCTATCTCCGGGCGGTATAGCCCCTTCGCAAGATAACCACCGCCTTCAAAAGCGCCGACTTTTCCATAATATTTTTGTGATTTTAACATCGGAATCGTTGATTGCTTTAATTTTTCAAATAGAGTTTCCATTTCATCAGCGCTTACGCCATTGGCTGTCATTTGTCGGCGCTTTTGTTGATAAACAACTGCAATAGAATCATAAGCAGCTTGTCCCCAAGGAGTTGGTATGGGTGTTTCTTCATCAATCAAATGTTTCCATTTCAAATTATCAGGATCAAACAATGCGGTAACATTTGGTCGGTTTGGCTCAAATTCCGGCAATGATACTTGGTAAGCAACATTTGATGTATAATATTCGTCAGCTAAACTTGCAAATGAATGTCCGAACTCGTGCACAAACACATAGTCTGCTTGACTTGATAATGATGAAACAGTGGAATATAAATTATATATGCCACCACCACCATATTTGGGATCGTTGAATATTATCATAATTGCATCATAGGGTGCTTGGGCAGCTATTTCACGCAAATTTTTATTGGCAAACGTCAAAACATATCTATCTGAATCAAAGGAATTAAAACGTAAATCTAAAGCAGACTTTTTCCATACATTTTGGCGCGGATTGCTGATACCTGTTTCATCTGAAAATACATCAATCGCCCAAACATTAAAATCTGATTTACGAGATTTAAATGGCTCGGTATTAAACATTACACCAACTAAATGTTTAGCATCTTTTTTGAACTGTCTAACATTATCTTTACGATAACCATCTCCAAGAATTAGAATATCAACTTTATTTTCCGACGAACCGTTATTAAATATCTCCCATACTTTGTTATTGTTCCCCATGGGAAATCGATTCACAAATCGGCTTGCCGGATCGTGTTCAGCATAGTATATCGTGTTGTAAGTACCATTTGGGTTGCGTTTTTTCAGGACTAATCGGAACGGTTGCTTCGGTTCGGGGAATCGCTGTGATTCATGAAGCGTTCGCCATACACCGTCAGCAGCTTCGCCGGTAGTTTGCCACTCACCAAAAATGCTGGCAAATGCGTAGGCGTAAATCAATTCATTTGACTCAACATCATTAACTTCAAACCGATATAATCCTAAGTGCATTTCGTCAATTAAATTGGTTTTACTGCCGGGCCAAGCACCTTCCAAACGGAGCTCATCAAGGCTGACATGCTCAGTATCGGCTACGCCGCTATGAAAATAATCAAACCGCAATGTATTATCCGTGAAAAAATCATTGTAGATTACATTTTGAGAAAAACTGATAGATAAAACAAATATTAATATACGATACATTATAAAATCTCCAATTTCATTTATTGTTTTGTATGTTACATTAAAGCTTTTAATCTTGTTTTCGCAAACAAAAAAGAGGTTCTAAATTCAACCTTGATTTTACAGAGCAAAATTATAATTCAACCAAATTAAAAAGATATTTTTATGACAAAACCAATCGATTCATTTATCCCGCGCCATATAGGTCCCACACAAAAAGATATTAACAAAATGCTAAAGGTTATTGGTTCAGACTCCATAGAAGCTTTAGTAAATGAAACTATTCCAAAATCAATATTAAGTAAGAAGCCGCTTACTATTGGCAATGATGTTAGCGAATATGATCTGGTACAAATATCAAAGAAGATTGCCACAAAAAATAAAACGTTCCGTTCATTTATTGGACAGGGATATTACGGCACCAAGGTTCCGGCCGTAATTCAACGCAATATTTTAGAAAATCCGGGCTGGTATACGCAATATACACCATATCAAGCTGAAATTTCTCAAGGCAGACTCGAAGCTCTGCTTGTTTTCCAAACAATGATATCTGATCTAACCGGTTTGCCACTGGCAAATGCGTCACTTTTAGATGAGGCAACCGCCGCTGCCGAGGCGATGGCGATGTTCTTACGCGAAGTAAAAGATGCTAAGCATAATGTATTTTTTGTTTCGGAACTTTGCCATTTACAAACAATTGACGTGCTTAAAACCCGCTCCGCTCCGTTTGGCATTGAATTGGTTATTGGGGATCATCAATCCTTTAAATTTGATGATAATGTTTTTGGCGCGCTTGTTCAATATCCGGCAACTGACGGTGAAATATTCGATTACAGTGAATTCTGTAAATCTGCCCATAACTCAAGAGCTTATGTTGCCGTAGCTGCTGATATTATGAGCTTATTATTATTAACTCCTCCCGGTGAATTTGGCGCAGATGTCGCAATTGGCAATACTCAACGATTTGGTGTACCTAT
>JAUWFQ010000097.1 GCA_030606865.1 bacterium | reverse complement strand
AATACCTAATGAAACTAGAATAATTACATAAACAAAAGTATTATATTGTGCAAATAATAGGTTGATTTTTGCTGTTTCACTATTAAGAGTTAAAAAGAATACAACTGCTAACAATATAATAATTAGAACGAACATTTTAATTAATTTCATTTTTTATCCCTTCTGTTTGACCCTTTAAAGATACACCATGCGCAGCTGTAATTCTAACAGGAATGATATCTTTTATCTTTGCTGATTCTTTTTTGAAAATTACCCACTTGTTTGAATCCGTTCTTCCACTCCAAAATTCGTCTGATTTTTTACTCTCCTTCTCAACAAGTACATCCACTACTTTATCAATCATCTCGCGATTACATAATAATGTATGTTTTTGTTGTAATTTGATTAATCTATCTAATCTATCTTTTTTTACGTCTTCATCAATATGATCATCATATTCAATAGCTTTAGTATATGGACGACTTGAATATTTAAATGTATACGCTGAATCAAATTTAACAGTATCCATCACTTCTAGCGTTTCTTGGAAGTCTTCTTCGGTTTCACCTGGGAAACCGACAATTATATCAGTGCTTATACCAACTCCCGGAATAATATCACGAATCTTTTTTGCATATTCTAGAAAATGATTTTTTGTATATGTCCTGTTCATCCTTTTCAATATTCTATCCGAACCTGCCTGTAAAGGAAAATGAATAGAGTTACATATATTTTTCGATCCAGCCATTACTTCCAATAATTCTTCATTTACATCACTGGGATGTGGAGAAGTGTATCTTAATCTTAGTAAACCGGGAATAAATGATATCTGCTGCAATAATTTAGTAAAATCAATATTATCATATTTATAAGAATTCACATTTTGACCGAGTAAGGTAATTTCAACAAATCTATCATTTATGGCTCGTTCAACTTCTTGAATTATACTTTTTGGACTTCTACTGCGTTCCCGACCTCTGGTAAATGGAACAATACAAAATGTACAGAATTTATCACAGCCCCGCATAATTGATACCCATGCGTTAATCCCTTCTTTCCTGCTCGGGAATAACCCGTCATAAACTTCAAATCGAGACAGTTGAGTATCAACTATATGTTTTTGATCTTTCAAGCGATTTTTCAATATTACCGGAAGTTTCCGATATGAATCAGGACCAAGTACAATATCAACATATGGCTTGTTTTCAAGAATTTCATCTTTCAAATTCTGAGCCATGCAACCTAACATCCCAATTATAACTTCGGGATGACTTTTTTTTATTCGATTGTAGTAACCAAGTCGCGAATGAACTTTTGCTTCGGCATGATCACGCACTGCGCAAGTATTTATAAATATCGCATTTGCCTCTTCAATATTTTGCGTCTGCTTATAACCTTCCTTTTGTAATATGCCATCAATTAATTCGCTATCAGCGACATTCATTTGACACCCATAGGTCTCTATGTAATAGCTTTTATTCAAAATGGTTGTTATTTATATTAAAAATTAAATGATTAATGAATAGCAAATTAATTCATATAACCGCTAAAGAAGTAATCAAGAGGATTTTGAGGTTTACCGTAATAATGAACCTCATAGTGTAAATGCGGACCTGTGGAACGTCCGGTATTTCCGGAATAGCCGATTATATCACCTCGTTTAATCCGTTTACCACTTTTTACATTGAATTTTGATAAATGAGCATAAAATGTAGTGTAACCGAATCCGTGATTAATTTTAACTGATTTTCCAAATCCTCCCATATATCTAGCAATTTTTACAACACCATCAGCAGGAGCATGTATCGGTGCACCAATGTTCACAGTAATATCTTGACCATAATGAAAACGGTTTACTCTATCAAATGGATCAGTACGATAACCAAATCCGGCATTCAGATACCCCCCGTTAACAGGACGAATTGTAGGAATTGATTTTAGGCGATCAGAATTTTCTTGTACTTTATCATATATATCTTCGTAACTAGATAATTCCAATTTAACTTTTCTAGTTAGCGCATCAATATCCAACTCTAAGGAAGTTATTGTCGAAGCAAAATTGGGCAATAAATTATCAATTTTGGTATTTTTATTTACTAGAACTCCACCAATACCTAATTCACGAACACTTTCATCAATTTGCGGAAGATCGGCATAGGTTCGTACTGCTTTATCTTTTTCCTCAATAAGGGATATTTGTGAATTCAGAGTTTCAACTCGATTTTGCAAATTGATAACGGTGGATGATAAATTGGAATAATTATGCTGCATCTCAGTCAACTTAGTATTATATAAAATACCGGTCAGCCAATCTGCCGAGAAATAAAAAGCAGCGCTAGCAATAACAGCTAGAACTCCAATTCGAACTAATAATCGTTCTAATGAAAAATGCCATTGCCTTACGCGACGGTCACTTTCAGCTTGAAATATAAATTTATGTTTCTTTTGGAGCATTTGACCTTAATTACAATCGCTGATATTAAAATAATTGAAATTAATATCCAACTGCTTTACCACAATATTATATACTAATTTGGATAATTGGGTTATTTCTTTGTAGTAGTTTTTGTTGTTTTTTTAGTTTGAGTTTTAGCCTTGGCTGTAGTCTTGGTTCTTGGTTTTTTGGTCACTTTGGGTTTTTCAACTACTTCAGCTTTCTCAACTTCTGTTTTGATATTGTCAATTTCTTTTTCAAAATTTTTAATTTTCGTTTTAAAATTATCAAGTTTAATTATTGTATCATTGAATTCGACGTTCGTCTTAAAACTGGTAACATTTTTATCTTTAACTTGCATAAAAACATAGCGTCCTAAATCTTCAAAAGTATTATCAATATCCTTTTGAGTCTGTCGAATATCCAATTTTATTTTGCTGATTTTAGTAAAGTCACCGGTTTTCTCAACTGCCAATTTGCTAACTTCATCAGCTTTTTTAATAGCAGCAGCACTCCATTCTTTAACGTTATCTTTTATTTCTTTCCAAAGGTTAGACATAATATTCCCTTATAGTTTAATATTTGAATTTATTATTATTTTTTAAATTTGTACAATTCTTTGTGGTTTATTTTAATTAGAATTAAGAATTACCTTTTGCTGCAATCAGATTCAACGCGGAACCATGTCTAAACCACTCTATTTGTAATTTTGAAAAAGTGTGCTTCACATCAAATTCATCAACCGAACCATCTTCATGATTAACAATAACCGTTAAAATACTGCCGGGTGTAAGTTTCTTTATTCCCTTAATTGATAATTTATCTGATTCTTGGATTGATTCGTAATCATCGGGATTAACAAAAGTAAGTGGCAACACACCTTGTTTTTTTAAATTTGTTTCATGAATCCGTGCAAAACTTTTAGTAATTACAGCTAAGCATCCTAAGAATCTTGGTTCCATCGCGGCATGCTCGCGACTTGAACCTTCTCCATAATTTTGATCACCAACAGCAACCCAACCAATTCCTTTCGATTTGTAATCCCGAGCAATTTTGTTATAATCAATTCCTTTTTCACCATTATCAACATTAGTTCCTTTTCCAACTTCGCCAGTAAAAGCATTTACTGCACCAATGAACATATTATTCGATATATTATCTAAGTGTCCACGAAATCTCAGCCAAGGACCAGCCGGAGAAATATGATCGGTTGTGCATTTACCTTTTGCTTTCATTAATACTCTTAATCCCTGATAATCCTCACCATCCCACTTATTAAATGGCGTTAAAAGTTGCAACCTTTCACTTTCGGGATTAACCTTTACATCAACTTGGCTTCCCTCTTTTTGCGGTGCTTCAAAACCCAATTCACCTTTATCAAATCCTTCAGACGGTAACTCTGCTCCGAAAGGTGGTTTTAGCAGAACATCATTTCCGTCTTTGTCTTTTAGTGTATCTATTAACGGATTAAAACTTAATCTGCCCGCAATTGCTAAAGCAGTTACGATCTCCGGACTTGCTATGAACGCATATGTTTCAGGATTTCCATCATTCCGGCGAGCAAAATTCCGATTAAATGATGATACGATTGAATTTTTCTCACCTTTCGGTACCGTTGTACGATTCCACTGTCCGATGCATGGACCACAAGCATTTGCTAAAATGACACCTCCAATATCCTGCAATACCTCTAATTGTCCGTCTCTATCAACTGTCGATCTGACTTGCTCGGAACCGGGACTTATCAAATATTCACATTTAGATTTCAATCCCAATTCGAGTGCTTGTTTAGCAACATTGGCAGCTCTTTCTAAGTCCTCATAAGATGAATTAGTACAACTACCTATTAATCCTGCACTGACTTCATCTACGTAATTATTTTTTTCTACATCCTTAGCCATTTGAGATATCGGACGAGCCAGATCGGGAGTAAATGGTCCCACAATATGTGGTTCTAATTCGGATAAATTAATTTCAATTACCTGATCATAGTATTTTTCGGGATTTTCTAAAACTTCTGTATCAGCTACCAAATGTTGTTTAACAGAATTGATTGATTCAATAATTTTATCTCTGTCAGTATATTTTAAGTAAGTACTTAGCTTCTCATCATATGGGAATATCGATGTCGTCGCACCTATTTCCGCTCCCATATTAGTAATAGTTGCCTTTCCTGTAGCACTAATCGATTTAGCGCCCTCACCAAAATATTCAACAATTTTACCTGTTCCACCCTTAACCGTAAGAATACCAGCTAATTTCAAAATAATATCTTTGGCAGATGTCCACCCATTTAGCTTACCGGTCAATTTAACACCAATTACACCAGGCCAACTCAGTTCCCAAGGCACACCTGCCATAACGTCTACTGCATCAGCACCACCGACACCAATAGCAATCATTCCTAATCCTCCGGCATTAACAGTATGAGAGTCGGTTCCTATCATCAGACCACCGGGGAATGCGTAATTTTCTAAAACAACCTGATGTATGATTCCTGATCCAGGTTTCCAAAAACCAATACCATATTTTTGACTAACGGAATGTAAAAAATCATATACTTCCCCATTCGTGATATTCGCTTTTTTTAAATCATCCATAGCACCAAGTTCAGCCATAATAAGATGATCACAATGTACGGTTGTAGGGATTGCAGTAGTGTTTTTTCCGGCAGACATAAATTGCAAAAGCGCCATTTGGGCAGTTGCATCTTGCATTGCAACACGGTCGGGATTAAGCTGAATATATGTTTTCTGTCTGACTGGTATCTCCTTTAATGATTCCACGATATGAGCAAACAATATTTTTTCTGTTAAAGTTAATGGTCTATTAAATAATTGCCGTGCAGCAATTATTTTTTTATCCAGTGTAGAATAAAATTCTTTAATCATTTTTAGGTCAAACATTTAGTCCTCTATTTATATAAAATAAAAGTGAAAAATTGAAGTATGCAAATTAACGATTTGTCGGTATTTATACAATTTATCAAACGTATATAATTGTTAAATTCAGTGTCATATGCGTACAAAGTTGATAATATTAATCATACTTCTTTGCTCTGTGGCATTCTCAGCACCGAAAGTAACTGTAATTATTTCTACTCAAGAACAGCTGCAATTGCATGTTTTTATCAATCCAATATCAATTAATGATCTCAAACCAATCCACGTGCTTGTTGGTTTACCCAATAACAAGTATCCCGAATTACAAGTACAGATGTTGAATAAACAAAATCTTAGCGGTTTGACCGATAATATCAAAGTCGCTTCTGTAGAATGGATTCAAAAACAAAAATTACGAGGACTTAACGTCGCCACTTTAAAAATTATTCCCGGTTCTGATGGCAGAAATAATGATCTATATTATCAAGAAATGACTATTACAATAAATTTTGATAGTCAACCAATTGCAAACAATTCAAAAATGAAAGATGATATTTTATCAGCAAATGTCATTAATTGGTCGGTAGCAAAAAATTGGAAACAAAGCATAGCAATTAAAAGACCAAAGGTCACTGCTGAATCCCCCTCAGGACAATGGTTAAAATTTGAAGTCGAAAAGGACGGAATGTATCAAATAAACGGTACTGAACTAATTAATTTAATATCTACCATCAATCAACATGACACACGTAGTTTTATTTTATATACCGGAAGTAATTTAGGACGTTCACAATCTCAGAATCCCGGAGCTCCGACTCCGAATGAAAATCTTGCCGAAATAGCATTCCAATATATAGGATCCTCAGACGGTACATTTACAGAAAATGATAAAATTATATTTTACGGTAGAGGTGCTAGTGGATTTGACATAAACGGTACAAATGTTACGTTTAATCAAAATTTATATTTCGAAAATAATGTTTATCACTTATTGATCCCGGATGATAATAATCTTCGTGGTAAACGTGTAACAGAATATCAAAATACATATAATCCAACCATTAATTTAGATTACGGAGTTCAGTACCAGCACATTGAAACTGATTTTATAAATCCATTCCAATCCGGATTAGGTTGGGTGGAACAATCAGTATCAACAAATAATTTTCTTGAAAAGACTCTTGCTGTAAGTAATCCTGTAAATGACATTTCGCCAAGATTGATTGTGAAATTTCAAGGTGGTACAACCGATAATAAAGTACGTCCTTATCCTTCCAATAAAATTGCAATTCGACTTAATTCACAACAAAACACAATATTATCAAATATGTCTTGGACAGGGCAAAATCAAAGATCCGTAACATTAACGTTAGCTGATGGAAGCTTAATAAACGGATCAAATTCATTTTATTTAACTAATAATTCAACGGATGGTTATTCCCAGCCATATTTTGATTACCTTACTTTATCATACGGGCGAAAATTGAATTTTACGGGAGATTCGTTTGAATTTTATACCCCGATTCATAGTAATCCAATTAATTTTGATATGTCCTCCACTACCAGACCAACGATATGGAATATTTCTGATACTAAAACACCTGCTTCATTATTAGTAGAACAATCCGGAAACAATTATTCTTTTAATGTATCGCCAGTAGCAAATTCATATGATAGACTAATCGTTTTCAATGCCGAAAATGTTATAACTATAACAAATCTTGAGAGCCTTGGCATGATAAATTTTAATACTTTAAGAAATAGTACAATCCAAGCTGACCATATCATTATTGCTCCAAATGAATACTTAAATGTTGCAAGTAAATTCATATCACATCGTACAAACTCAATTTTTGCATCTTTGGAAGACATTTACGATGAATTTTCCGGCGGAAATCCCGACCCAATGGCCATTCGTAATTTTATTGATTGGACACAAAATAATTGGCAATCACCCAAATCAATTTATGTATTCATTTTAGGCGATGCAGATTATGATTATAGGAATATCACCGGCAATTCCAATAATGTTGTACCGACTGTGGAAGTTGGCATAATCGGCTCCTACGCCACTGATGACCGTCTCGCAGCCATCAATGGCAGAATACCTGAGGTTGCGATTGGTCGATTTCCGGCGCAAACAGTCGCCGAAGCGGAAGATTATATCGATAAACTAATTGAGTTCGAATCCAATCCTGAATTTGGCTTATGGCGGCAACGCGTTACGCTAATTGCCGATGACGCAGCGCGACCGGAA
>JAUWFQ010000089.1 GCA_030606865.1 bacterium | reverse complement strand
CTTTATCATTCCAATTTATTGGTTCATTATAATAGTAATTTAACTAAAAATATTTTATAATAATTCAAATTAATAATTGTTTGCATCGTTTCCTTATTAATTGTAAGCCACAGTCAAATCTTAGTATTATTGTCCTTATATTAATAATAATATTTAATGAAAGCGATACTAACAACTTTAAGGATCAATAAATTCCAAAATCTTGATAAGACAATTAACCTGCCCCAATATTTAAACCAAGAAATTGTCAAATCAAAATCAGATTTCATCTGCTTAATTGATGATAGAAATGCTCATGTTACATTAAAAAACTCCTGCCTTGATATTATGCAATTGGCAATGCATAAAAATTCCCAAGCAGGAATGGTTTATTCCGATTATGAACTGAATGACAATGGAAAAATTGAAGAAATTCATTTATTAAAACATCATATTGGACGGGTGCGTGATAATCAAGATTATGGGAAGGTATTTTTATTCCGTAAATCATTTTTAGAGCGAGTTGGTGGATTTGATGAGGAATTAAAATATCATTTTCTATATGATATTCGATTGAAGTTATCAGAAGTATCAGAAATTGTCCATATTGCGAATAAGTCAGAGGGTTCACCTTATCAAGTATCTGCTTCTAAAGAAAAAACAAATGTATTCGACTATTTACTTTCAGACAAAGAAATCCAAAAAGAAGCGGAAAAAGTTTTAACTGATCACTTAAAAAAAATTGGTGCTTATCTCTCACCAAACCGGAAGTATCAAACACGCCCAAACCTCTCCACCTCTCAACCTCTCTACCCCTCTACCTCTCAACCAAAAGCATCAATTATTATCCCTGTTAATAATCGTCCTAAATTTATTGTAGAAGCAATTGAAAGTGCTCAAAACCAATCTATTCAAGATATTGAGATCATTATTATTGTAAACGGTGGAGCAAGCGATCCGACTAATCAAGCTGTAAAAAGATACATGAAAGGTGGGGATAAATATTCTACTGAAAAACCGGAAGTTAGACTAATTACTAACGATATTAATAATATTGGTTATTGCCTTAATATTGGTGTTGAAAACGCACAGGGTGAATACTACGTTCAATTAGACTCTGACGACCATTTAAAACCGGATGCTGTAGAAAAGATAATACAAAAATTTGAATCGGACTCAACGATTGGAATGGTAATTGGTTCATACGAAGTGTGGGAACAACTTGACTCCGGTGAAATAATCCGAGATGAAAATATTCCTGTGGTTACGCACTCCGAATGGACAGATGAAAACGGACGGAATAATCTTTTACGAATTAACGGTGCTGGTGCGCCGCGTGCAATTCCAATCCGATTAATTAAAGATATCGAATATTTTGATATGAATGAGAATCCATTTGCACGCAATTACGGTGAAGATTACGATATGGTTTTACGTATTAGCGAAAAGTACAAGATCGGTCGTATTTATGACCCGATTTACGGAGTAATCCGTCATTCCGGTGGTACCGATCACGCTATCGATCAAAACACAATAATTCGTAACGATGAGGCCAAAGATTGGATGCGGAAAGAAGCAATATTGCGACGTCAGGCAACTAACAAATGAAAAAACAACCAACTATAATCGGAATTGACGGAGGTGCTAGCAAGGTCAGTGCGTATATTGTCGAGGCATCGGAAAAGGGTAAAAGTTTCACAATTGGAAATCAAAATTCAGTAAAAGAATACCGTAATTATCCTGATTTTCAAACGGATTTCAAGCCCGTTAGTCTTCCAACTCAATTAAAGCAAATTCAAAATAACAATATCATGCTGACTCCTGCAGAGATAAAACAATCAAAAGCATATTTTAGCGCATTTATTGACTCGATTCTCGAAATAACATCACATGCTAAAAGCGAAAACATTCTCATCGGTATCGGTATGCCTGGAATTAAAACTGCCAATAAACACGGTATTGCCGCAATGGCAAATGGTCCGCGTATGCCTAATTTTACAACTGAAATCGAACAACGAATAGACACAGCCTGCATCACTTTAGCGACGCCAATAACCAAACTAGGCAGCGATGCCGATTACTGCGGTATCGGCGAAGAATACTCCAAAAATGGTGCTTTCCGTAATATCGAAAACGCCTATTATTTAGGGGGTGGAACCGGTACAGCCGATGCAATGAAATTACTCGGGAAATTGATTTCCTTCGATGAATGCAAAGATTGGATTGCAAAAACATGGGAAATGAGTGACGAAAATGGTAAGTCCAGGGAAATTTATTGCTCAGCTAATGGAATACAATCTGTTTACAGTAATTTGGCAGGTATTTCACAATCTAAATTAAAAAAAAATAAAATCTATATAGAACAAATTTTAGAACTGGCTGCTAAAGATGATAGAGCAGCAATTGCCACTTGGCAGACCGTTAATAAAAGTTTAGCTGATTTACTATTTGAAAGGATTACTACAATTTTCTGCGGTTGGCAAAATAATTTTTCGTTTATAGACACCAACAAACCACCGTTGATATCTAATCATATTTATAAAAATACTTTATTGGACCGAATTGTGATCGGTCAGCGTTTAGGAAAATTATTCCAAAATCCATTGGCGCAGGAATACTTTTTTGAACCACTTATAAAAAAATTGTCGGAATTAATAAAACATACTGAATATTTAGATGAAAATGCAAAATCACACTATTTAAAATCCGGTGAATTTGATAATAAAATTATTATTGCTTCCCAACTACGTGAAGCCCCTGCGTTAGGAGCAGGGATTGATGCATGGCAGAGTTATTATAATGAATAATAAAACTAATCAGATTGCAGATGAGCCTACCATTCGGGTTGGCATTATTCTGCCTGAAGATAAAAAAACATTAATAAAGATAAAGTTTCCAAATCTTCGTCATTATAAAATAAATACAGAGAAATTATCAGAATTATTAAATATTGAAATTCAATCCGAATCAATCTTAATAAACAATAAACTTGTTGATAATATTCTAATTGAAACGATTGGAAACCCTGATAAAAACGAGTTTCCAATTATCAATTCAGTCCCAACCGGTAGAGGTTTTCATTGGCAAAACGAAATTCAGGTGCAATTACCAGGGAAAATCATAATTCAAAATCATAACGGATATTTATTTGTCATTAATAAACTTCCATTAGAACAGTATTTACCATACGTTGCCACATCGGAAATGAACCCGGATTGCCCACCCGCTTTGTTGGAAGCTCAGACCATTACGGCGCGTTCATGGCTACTTGCCAACCGAAAAGTAAATCATCCTGAATTAGATATAGACGTTTGTAACGATGATTGCTGTCAACGCTATCTGGGAGTTACAAATGTGCCTGATCAGTCATTGCGGGCAATAAAAAATACGTATGGACAAGTCTTGCAGTATCGTAATGAAATATGTGATGCGCGCTACTCAAAATGCTGCGGCGGAATTACTGAATCATTTGAAAATGTATGGGGTGGTAAACCGATTCCATATTTATTAAGTATACCGGATTTTCCACATTATAATAATCAAACAGATGATTTACTTAATTTTATTAACTCATTCCCTCCCGCTTTTTGCAGCCCGGATTTTGTAAAACCATCTGATTTTCAGAAGTATCTTGGTAAAGTTGATACTTCAGATTCGTATTACCGTTGGGAGATTACATATTCACAAAAGGAATTGACATCAATCATCAATCAAAAATTGAATTTAGATGCTGCTCAAATAATCAATCTTTCACCGCTAAAAAAAGGATATTCAGGACGGATAATTAAATTAAAAATAGACTATATAGATAAATCTGATAAGAAAAAATCAATTATTCTAAATTCTGAATATGATATTCGCAATGCTTTGCATAAACAGTTTTTGTACAGCTCAGCAATAATAATTGAACAAAAAACACAGAGGAATTCATTTCCAGAAGAGTTTAAATTTATCGGCGCCGGTTGGGGACACGGCGTAGGACTATGTCAAATTGGAGCATTGGGAATGGCGTTAAATGGATATTCCGAAGGAGATATTCTTCAACACTACTTTAAGAATACGAAAATTGAAAAAATATACTAGTTAATATGGATACATCATTACATACTATTGATTGGACAATAATCGCTGTTTACATTCTTTTTTCTATTGGTGTGGGTATATATTTCACGAAACGCGCCAGTAAAAACACCGAAGAATATTTTCTATCCGGACGGACACTCCCTTGGTGGATTGTAGGAACATCTATGGTGGCAACGACTTTTGCTGCCGATACACCATTGGCAATTACGGAGTTTATTCGCGGTGCCGGGATTTGGCAAAACTGGTTTTGGTGGAACCAACTTTTAGCAGGATTATTAGCCGTTTTTCTCTTTTCCCGCCTTTGGCGACGCGCCCGAGTGTTAACCGATAACGAGCTATTAGAAATCCGCTATTCCGGCAAACCGGCGGCTTTTTTACGCGGATTCAAAGCAGCATATTTCGGAATACTGTATAATTTTATTGTAATGGGTTGGGTCATCAATGCGATGGCATCGGTTGCAGCGGTAATGCTAAATATCGACCGTTGGACGGCTGTTTGGATTTGCGTTGCTATCGCTCTTCTGTATGCGTTACTAGCCGGTTTTTGGGGCGTTGTAGTAACCGATTTTGTTCAATTCGGAATTGCGATGTTTGGCTCTATTGCTTTAGCGGTTATCGCAGTAAATGCGATGGGCGGAATGGACAATTTATTAACTGCGCTCAATGATATGATACCCGCCACCGGCGATGCCGCAGCGGCGACTACCATTACAACTAATACGTTAAAATTTATTCCACCAATACCGGATGCGAGTTTTTTTACAATGGATTTTTGGGAATCACCATTCTCTAAATTTTTAGTGTTTCTTACAATTCTATGGTGGTCACGCGATAACTCTGACGGTGGTGGTTATATAATTCAACGAATGTCCTCCGCCAAGAATGAAAAGCACGCACTCTTAGCAACCTTGTGGTTCAATTTAACTCATTACGCATTCCGCGTTTGGCCTTGGATTTTGGTGGCAATGGTTTCAATAGTTGCCTTTCCGGATGTATCTGAATGGGCACTCGGAGATAAGGTCGGCTATCCGTTAGTTATGCAAAAATTTCTTGGACCGGGGATGAAAGGACTCTTAGTCGTATCATTTTTAGCGGCGTTTATGTCTACAATTGATACGCATCTGAATTGGGGTGCTTCGTATTTAATAAACGATATTTATAAGCGTTTCATCAAACCGGAAAAATCATTTTCAGATCAATCCAAAGCGCAACGACATTATGTTCTTGTTAGCCGTATTTTAACAGTTTTTCTGATGATCTTTGCTGCTTTGGTTGCTGTAAAAATGCAAAGCATTGGCAAGGCTTGGGAATTTATTTTTGCTATGGGAGCCGGTATCGGCTTAGTCTTAATTCTACGTTGGTTTTGGTGGCGCATTAACGCCTGGACGGAAATTTCAGCGTTAATCACATCAATCCTGATAACAGTAACTTTAGAAATAATTGCCGGAATTCAAACGGTAAGTGCCGGAATGACTTATACTTTATTTGGTAGAGCACCGGTTGTTTTTGGAATCGAACTGCAAATGCATCATAAATTGTTGATAATAGTACCAATCGCCATTTTTGTATGGCTGACGGTAACATTTTTAACTAAACCGGAAAAAGAGTCCACGCTTAAAGAATTCTATCATCGCGTGCAACCCGGTGGTTGGTGGAAACCAATTTCCAAAGATATTCCACGCACAAAAGCCAACGTAACCAAAGGATTTTTATCGAATTGGCTAGCAGGTATTGCATTTATTTTTGGCGCAACTTTTGCAATCGGTAATTTGATATTTGGCAATTGGGGAAATGGATTACTATTAACCGTAATCTCAATTCTTGGATTTGCATGGATCTGGAAAAATACAATTGTAAAATTGGATTCTGATTAATCAATAATCTCCGAATGCGTTCAAAAAGAACTAAACAATTATAATTACTGAAAACCCTACCAATTGTATAGTGAATATATAAAATTTCTTTTTATATTTTATTCTTAATTGTAACTTCGATAGTTATCGAATTATAATATTATATGAAATCAAATAAACTAACAAAAATATTTAAAGCTCTGTCTAACCCCAACAGACTAAAACTGTATCATGAGATCAGTAAGAAAAATGAAGCATTTTTCGAAACAGGCTGTTTTGTTTACAAAATTTCTGAAAAGTTTAATATCGGAGCACCAACGATCTCACATCACTTGAAAGAATTGGAAAATGCTGATCTGATAACAACCCAAAGAAATGGGAAACAGCTCACTGCACGAATTAATAAAGATACTTTTGAAATAATTAAAGATTTACTAAATAATAATTAAATTAAGGTTATGAAGGAAAATAAATGTCTAAAACAGTACTAATTACAGGCGCCTCTACCGGTATCGGTAGAGAAACAGCAAAATATTTCCAACAAAAAGGTTGGAATGTTGCTGCCACAATGCGTTCACCGGAAAAAGAAAAAGAATTAATAAAATTGCAAAATGTGATTTGTCCTAAATTGGACGTCACCAATGAAAAATCAATTGCTTTAGCGATAGAAAGTACAATTGAGAAATTTGGCACTATTGATGTTATCGTAAATAACGCCGGATACAGTCTAACCGGTGTATTTGAAGCCGCAACAACAGATCAATTGCAACGTCAATATGATGTAAATGTATTTGGAGTCATGAATGTTGTCCGCGCTATCCTGCCGTATTTCAGAGAGAAAAAATCGGGTACAATCGTCAACGTCTCATCCATTGGTGGTAAAATGACTTTACCGCTTTTCAGCATGTACCAGAGCACGAAATGGGCGATTTCCGGATTTTCTGAAGCACTTCAATTTGAACTTAGACCATTAAATATAAAAGTGAAGATAATCGAGCCGGGCGCGGTTGTTACCGATTTCTATGATCGCTCAATGACCCACACCAAAAAGGAAGGATTAACCGACTATAACGAATATATAAAGAAAATCCACGTAGTTAATGATAAGTTCGTTTCAAAAGGAAATCATCCTGATAAAACCGCTAACGTAATATATAAAGCGGCAACTAGCAATAATTGGAAACTGTATTATCCTTCCGGTGGTGATGCAAAAGCATATCTTACACTAAGAAAATTACAGCCGGTAAGCTGGTTTAATAGCGTAATCCGAATGATTTATAAATAATTTCGAGGGAATTATATGAATATGAATATTTTTATAACAGGGGCAAGCAGCGGGATTGGTGAATTTGTTACTTATGAATATGCCAAGCAAGGAGCTACAATTGGCTTGGCAGCTCGTAGGAAAGAATTATTAGAAAAAGTATCTGCAAAATGCGAAGAGTTAGGCGGTAAACCAATTATCTATGAAACTGATGTAATCAACCAATCAGCTACAAAAAAGGCGATTGATGATTTTATTACTAAATCCGGTGGAATTGATATCGTTATTGCTAATGCGGGAATTAGTGGGAAAGTAGATTTGGATAATGGTAATTCCCATGAAATAAATCGTATGCTATCAACAAATATTTTGGGAGTTACCAATACCGTTATCCCCACTCTGCCAACCATGCTTAAACAAAAATCAGGTCAGGTTGTAATCCTAAGTTCCATTGCAGGTTTCCGAGGATTGCCAGGACGGAGCGGTTATTCCACATCAAAAGCTGCAGTGCGATTTATGGCGAATAGCTGGCGGTCTTCATTTGCTAAAGATGGCATCAGTTTTACTACGATCTGTCCGGGATTTATTGATACTGACATGACTAATAAACATAAGTACCAAATGCCGTTTTTGATGGACGTAGATGTGTTTGCTAAAAAAATGGTAAATGCTATTGAGAAAAAGAAAAAGACCTACATTGTGCCTTGGCAATGGCGGTTTGTTATTCCATTAATTAAAATTGTGCCTGAATGGTTGCTAGCTTATGTCGCTTCGAAAAAGGTATAATAAAAAGCCCCGATTATTCGGGGCTTTTTATTAATTACAAAGATGGTTTAATTTTTTCAATCTTATTTAGTCTATTATTTTTGACAACTATTTCTGTTAAAGGTTACTCAATATATTAGTATAATTTACAATTATTTTGTTGGATAACGAAATTTATGTCTATAATTTCATTTCATACTAATATGATAATTATGAAT
>JAUWFQ010000147.1 GCA_030606865.1 bacterium | reverse complement strand
CTTCAATTTCTATAAGCGGTAGAAATACAAACGGTTCGAGTACTGGAATATTAATGAAAGCTGGTAGAACTGCTGGTAATAATTTTTTAACATTTGATGGTGGAGAGTTACAAATAGGTCACGATTCTAAACCAGCCGAATCCTTTCCTTCTACAGTAGCTATGACAATATTAGGGGGTGGTAATATTGGAATAGGAACAACAAATCCTCGTGCAAAATTAGATGTATCGGGACAAGTAAAGATTCGAGGTGGATATCCGGGATATGGAAAGGTATTGACATCCGATGCAACAGGATTAGCAACCTGGCAAACACCGGCAGCAGGCGGCGGTAGTACCCTATGGACAGAATCGGGGAGTGACTTATATCGTAATGATGGCAATGTAGGTATAGGAACAACAAATCCAAATGCAAAATTAGATGTAGCCGGACAAGTAAAGATCACGGGAGGAACGCCGGGATTAGGAAAGGTATTAACGTCAGATGCAACAGGTTTGGCTACATGGCAGACACCGGCAGCAGGTGGTGGGAGTCCACTATGGACAGAGTCAGGGAATAATTTGTATCGAATAGGCGGCAATATTGGCATAGGAACAACAAATCCAAGTGCAAAATTAGATGTAAATGGAAGTGCTATAATTGGAGATAATACTTCAAGTAGTTATCTGCATGTAGGAAATGCTTACTGTTCTTCTGCAGCAAATTCATTAAATCCTGGTGTTTATGTATATAAGAGTGGACTGAATTCTTATGGTCTGAAATTACAATATACTGGTTCTGAATATGGAACAATGATGTTTGGACCTAACAGTACAAATAAGTTTTTGAGTTTTGGAAAAGTTGGTTCAGCTTTAGAAGATGATGATATGATAGAATATATGAGAATTGATTTAGATGATGGCAATGTTGGTATTGGGACTGCTAATCCAAGTGCGAAATTAGATGTAAACGGAACTGCATCGGCAAAGCGTTATGTTGTTAATGGAATATATGATATAACGAATGGTGTATGGGATCTATCGCGGGGTAATTTGGCGCAGGTTACATATAATTCAAGTATAACACCAATAACGATCAATTCAGACGGAAATGCAGGTTCCTATGTATTAGTTGTGAATAAGAATAATAGTTGTACAGATTGTAACATAATTTTTTCAGGAGCTACAGTGAAATATCCTGGCGGAGTAAATCCGACTTTATCAAGTGGATCTAATACTACCGATATTTTTTCATTTATTGCGGTTGGTAATAATACTTTTTATTGTTTCTATGCTAAAAATTTAAAGTAGCCTGTTAATTCAATATATTCTATAAGTAATTATAATATATTAAAATACAAGATATTAATTATTCAATTG
Organism: bacterium; assembly: GCA_030606865.1. GTDB lineage: Bacteria > Fidelibacterota > Marinisomatia > Marinisomatales > JAHJCW01 > JAHJCW01. Next base: position 2,882 of record JAUWFQ010000147.1, on the reverse strand, counting down.
ATATCGGTTTTCTTGACCTTGCTAAAAAGCGTGGTAAAACTATTATCAACGAAAAAAGAAATAATTCAATCACAATTATCTGATAGAATACTAATTGACTACTAAAATATGCCAAAATCGAAAATAAGATCGTACCGAAGGCAACTATCAAAACGACATATCGATTTCTTAAATTCAAATTAAGTAATTGATGATGTAAATGGGTTTTATCGGCCGCAAATGGGCTTTTTTTATTTCTAATACGACTGATTACTAAATATATTGTTTCCATTAATAAGATAGAAGTAATTATTACAGGAAAGGTAATATCTATTCCAACATTCGTTTTACTTGTAAATAATAATGGTAAAGTAGCAATTAGAAAACCAAGAAACATAGATCCAGAATCGCCCAAGAACATCTTCGCAGGTGCCCTGTTAAAAAAGAGAAATCCCAAGATTGAGTAAATTAAAATTAAATAAACCTCAACTTGGATAACCGATTGAAAGTTGAATGACAATAAACTGTAGCTAACAAAAAATACGATAGCCAAACAACCGGCTAGATAATTTATTCCATCGAAAAAATTGAATGCGTTAATTATTCCTAATATCCATAATAGTATTAGTAAATAGTTTATCCATGGAACATGTATAGAAATTGAAGAAAACGTTAATGTTGATACATCAATAGGAATAACAAGTAGAAATAATATTATCAATAGAATTTGCGCTAAGAATTTCTTTTTATAGCTCCAATCGAACGCATCGTCCAAAAGCCCAATTAGAAAAAATGCTATGCACAGAGTTATGTAATAATTGTATGTCACATTAACTAACAATCCAAATAAAAGTGACGTAGTAATTAGAGAACTAAAAATAATTATACCACCGACTTTTGGTGTAGGATTTAGATGTATCTTCCTTTGATCAGGATAATCTAACATTCGCTTTGGTATTGAAACCTTACAAAGAATATTGCCAATTAATAAACTAAATAATAATGAAAATATTGCAGGATAAATAAAATGTGTCATATCGGCTTTTTACAGATATTGTGAGCACAGTAAATAATCATTTAAAAAATTAGAATAGTAGATCAGTTATTCTCCTATCTCCTAAATAAAGTTATAACGAAATCCTAACGTATACAATTTAATATATTACGTAAAAAGTAAGTAAATATTTAAATTTATCAGACATGTATTAATTAAAATTCATAATCAAAAAAATAACCAACTCATATAAATAATATTAGAGTTGGCTATTTTCTTTAACAGTTTGGTCACATATTGGTCACAAATGACTGTAAATGTTGATATTGTTATGTGTTACATGGGATCCCTGCCCACCGAAGCTTAAGCACAGGCGGGCCTGCCCGAAGAAGCTTTTTTAACTGGTGTAGTCAGTGGTGCAGACGGGCAATCCACCCAACTTCCGTTGTCATTGCGAGGAGCGAGGAACAAGCGACGCGGCAATCCCCCAACGTAAGGAGATTGCTTCGCTCCTCCCGCTTAGGCGGGATTTGCTCGCAAAGACAACGGGGGTTTTATAGGTCAAACCATTCGCCTGCTAAATCATTCCAATCAGGATTCATAGACTCAATAAGTGCGATCTTCTTTTCCCTTGAACCACCTTTGATTCTTTTTTCTTCTGTAATAGCCACACTAATATCATCTGTTTCTGCGTAGTAAACAAGTTTAGTACATTTATATTTACTTGTGAAACCTTTAACTGCATTCGTCTTATGTTGAAAAACACGCCTTTCCAAATCGTTTGTTACACCGGTATATAAAACAGTATTGTATTTATTTGTCATTATATAAACATAATATGACTTAAGCATAGGATAATTTAAATATATTCCTCGATAAATACTCATTGTCCGTCTGTCCAACGGACAGGCAATGACAACAGGCTGATTAGGAGATTGCCATATCTTTGCCATCATCAACTAATTATTAGTAGTTCATTTGTAGAATACATAAGATTATTGGCTGTAAGTTCTTATATGGCAATAAGAAATAATTCTATTAAGCGATTCCCAATTCATAATAAGAAATATGGACAGCTGGTTAAGTTGTTTTGTACTGATTTGTATGAATTCCAAATCATTGAACTTTCCAACGCAAACCTGATTATTGTCAATGCCGGTTTTACAATTAAAAATATACTAGTGTAGACGATCAGTAAATAACGACTTTCGCAAATATATATAAATCTAATAAAGGGAAAAAATGGATACGGCATTAATTAATAATTCATTCGGACTATTAGCAGTCCTGTTTATAATACCGGCAATTATTTTTTTGGTTGATTCTCACGCTAAATATGGCAAGATATTCAAAATTGTTCCTCCGCTAGTTTTTGCATATTTTATTCCTACTATCCTAACTGCATTAGAAATTATCCCTTCCGAAGCTATTGTTTACAAACAAATTAAAACTTATGTGCTTCCTGCAAGTTTATTATTACTCACCTTAGCGGTTGATATAAAAGGAATCATAAGGCTTGGTAGCAAAGCGCTTATAATGTTTTTTTCAGGGACATTGGGTGTAGTTATCGGTGGTCCGATTGCATTATTTTTATTTAAAAATCAACTTCCCGATGAGATCTGGCGAGGAATGGCAGCACTTGCCGGTTCTTGGATTGGAGGAGGAGCCAACTTTATCGCGATCGGAAAATCCGTTGGTGCGACTGATGCGATGCTTGGATTGATGGTTGTAGTTGACGTTTTAGTTGCGAATATTTGGACAGGAATATTATTATATCTCGCAGGGCGATATAAGTCAATTGATAAGCGTCTAAATGCCGATAATACCATGATTGAGGAGTTAAAAGAAAAAGTTATAGACTTCCAAAACAAGACGAATAGGATTTCTACTACAACAGACTATATGGTTA
>JAUWFQ010000132.1 GCA_030606865.1 bacterium | reverse complement strand
TATTAACTCATCATGGCACAATCATTTCATTTGAAACAAGCGTACCAATAAAAACTGAGATTACTGTTGGTGGATGTACTTTTCGGGACACCGATGCTGATACCCATCATGAAATTCCAGTCTCCAAATTAAAAGATGATCAAGATTACGAATACACGATTCACTATGGTAAATATCAGGATACTTATTCTTTCCATACTGCTCCTAAACCGGGTTCACGGAAACCGTTTACTTTCGGTTACACTAGTGACGGACGCGGTAATTGGGGCGGTGGCGAACGGGATATTAAAGGAGTCAATGCCTATGTTATGAAACGGATCGCTGTATTGTCCAGCTATAAAAATGCACGCTTTTTTCAATTTTCCGGTGATATGATCGATGGAAATAAGACTAGTGCAGAATCCATCAACCTGGAATACGCTAATTGGAAAAGAGCCATTGAACCTTTCGCTCATTATATACCCTTTGTAACCGGATTTGGCAATCATGAAGCTTACTGGTATTGGTTCTCAAATGGTGAAAAAAGAGCTATAATTGACCGTTTCCCTTTTGCTGAACACTCAGGAGAAGTCTTGTATGCCAAAAATTTTGTAAATCCCGTGCAGGGACCATTCAGTGAAGATGGAGCGGTTTATGACCCGGATCCGAATAGCACTGATTTTCCACCGTATGCAGAAACTATTTTTTACTATACCTATGATAATATTGCTATTGTTGTGCTAAATGCTGATTACTGGTACTCGCCCACTATCTGGCGTACACCGGAGCATAGTGGCAGCTTGCATGGTTACATTATGGATAATCAATTAAAATGGCTCAAGAGTACACTATATAAACTGGAGAAAGATAAAAATATCGACTATGTATTTGTAACTCAACATACACCGGTATTCCCAAATGGCGGACATTTAGTAAATGCCATGTGGTGGTCAGGTGATAACGCCAAACGGCCATACGTTGCAGGTAAACCATTGGCAAAAGGTATTATCGAAAATCGCGATGAATATCTCGATATAGTTATGAATCATAGTACAAAGGTTTTAGCAGTGCTTACCAGTGATGAGCATAATTACCATCGTATGCGTTTAACGGCTGATACGCCTATTTATCCAGAGAATTACGACAAACCAAAATTGACAAAATATCGTCCGATTACATTCATTACTAACGGTACTGCAGGTGCTCCCTATTACGGACAGGAAATGACTCCATGGACGGATTGGGTTGATAAATTCTCAACCCAGTATGCTGTTATGTTTATCCACGTTGAAGGAAAGAAAGTATGGTGTGAAGTAATTAATCCTGATACATTAGAAATGATCGATACCTTTATCTTAGCGGAATAGACGAAAAATACCAATAGACCGATCCTAATTAGTATTTATATGGAACTATATACATTATTATGTGTATTATTATATGTACTATTTAAGGTATAAAATGGAAAAACATACAAGATTAAATATAACTTTACCGGAATCTTTGGCAAATGAGTTAAATCAAATGGCTCGAGAATTACCAGATAAAAAAAGTAGAATAATTACAAAAGCATTAGAACTCTATTTTGATGAATTAGACGGTTTTATTGCTGAAAAACGGTTAGCTGAATTGCAAAATGGAAAAACTACAACTATTCCGGCTGAAGAAGTTTGGGCTGAACTCGGTTTATAACTATGTACCGAGTTGTATTTGTAAAAAAAGCAATAAAAGAATTAAGTAGAATTGACCCCGTTTGGCAGCAAAGAATTAAACAAAGAATTGAACTTTTAGCTCAAAACCCATCTACATTAAAACCTAATATTAAAAAACTAAAATTTACCAATCGTAGCCTTGGCGTAGATTGGGGTAGATATAGTAAATTTGCGCGACTTAGAGTTGGTAATTACCGTATAATATTTAAAATAAATAATGACGAATTACTGATTCTAATAATTCGTATTGCCCATCGCAAAGAAGCGTATCAATAGTATTACAAACCTTGCGAAGGGTTTAAAACCTTCGCAAGGATTATGTCGATTTCATTTATCTTTCAGATAAAGTAATCTTTACCTCTTTCTTTTCACTATTACGATCAATGGTTAATGTAACAGTATCACCCGGTTGATGTTCTTTAAGATAGCTTGAATAATCCTTTAAGTTTTTCACTGGTTTACCGTCAAATGCTAATATCACATCTCCTTTGACCAAACCGGCTTTGGCTGCCGGGGAATCGTTAGAAACACCGGCTATTCTCACGCCTTCGCCGGAGAATACAAAATCAGGCATTAGACCGGTAGCTGCTTTTCTTTCACCACTCTTTTTATCCATTTGGGGCATTGTTGGTTTACTACTTATTGCTTTTGCGGTGAAAACCATTGGTTCTTCTCTTTCAGCAAGATATTCCAATACTTCGCGTGAAACTGTAGCGACTTTAACCAATCCATCAGCATCGATTTTATCGGCATCGTCTTCAGGTCTATGATAATCTGAACCAACTCCAGTGTAGAATAATTGAACACCAGGAACACCTCTTTCAATAAATGCCATTTGGTCACTTGCATCCAAATCTTGCGTAATTAAATCGGAGGCAACTCCGGTAGTAAAATCTGTACCCATAAATATAAATTTCCATTCACGCGCCGTATTGCTATTAAGTACCATTAATTTTTTGCCAAACAATCTTCCTACTGTATCAATATTTAAATTTGCCAAGATTTTATTTATTGGAAACATTTTATAATTATTGACGAAATAACGTGAGCCGACTAAACCTGCTTCTTCCGCAGTAAATGCGATAAAGATAATCGTCCTCGCCGGTTTTTGAGTTTTACCGAGCGTTTTAGCAAGTTCTAACATTACTGCGATACCGCTTGCGTTATCATCAGCGCCATTGTGAATTTTTCCTTCATTACCTTTTCTTACATCAGGCCATCCAAATCCAAGATGATCGTAATGAGCTGATACAACAACCGCTTCAGCAAGATCAGGATTCGTTCCGGGAATAATTCCAATAACATTTCTTAATTTTACATTTTTCTTATCGAGTACATCCTGCGTCCATTGTTGAAAATATGTTCCCTCATCGCTACCGGGTTGGAGTCCGTACTCTTCAAATTTCTCAGCAATATAATCTGCTGCTTCATCAATTTCCGGTGTACCGATGCCTCTACCTTTTAAGTCATCTGAAGCAAGATAGGTAACAACTTTCATCATTCTGTCAGCAGAAAATGCGGGAGCTAACATCGCAAGCGCTTTGCGAGTTTCCAGTTTTACTTTAATATCGGCAGTAGAAGGATCAATGTTATTGACTAAAGGAGAATTGTTTACTGACCACTGCCCTTTATCAATATTGGTTGGCTCACTTCCGGTAAATGCAAGGTAGCTATATTTGCCATAATGCGGAAGTTTCCTGTTCAATCCATCAACAGCATCCATATTACCGATTGAAAGTAATGTGACAACTGCTTTCAAATCATTGGGATTAACTATTGAAATAAAGAAACTATTATCATCGGAAGTAATCTCTCTCTTACCATATCTAACACCATTCTTTAATAATTCAGAACCATATTCCTTAATTGCCGTATTAATAACTGATACAAATTTGTTTTTTGTGCCAAGAAGCATAACAGCTTTGTCGGTTGGGAGTTCATCAACATTATCCTGTGATTCAATCGTAAATTTGTCTTCATTCCCATCTATCCATAAATCAGAAAAATCTTTGTAAATATGGTAATCCTTGCTATCCTCAGCCGGTAAAATGATCAAAGTTTGGTCAGCACCATATGCTTTGGTAAAAGTCGGAGGACTTTCTCTTGGATCCAATTTTCTAAATATATCAAACTGAGGATCAATAAGTAGTTTTAGTGGTTTCTCCTTAACGGAAATATTATACTTAACTTCCTTCTCATTCATTTCAACTATTTCAGAGTGTGTGCCATTTTCTGTAACGATTGTTACTGGAACATCAAAATAAAACACATTATCATCTTGAATTTGCTTTAGCGTGAATGATACATTGCTAAAATCACGGATTGATTTTACCTTTACATTTTCTAAAACAATTTCCGGAGCTCCGGTTCTATCAATCCATTGTTCGAAGAACCATTTAAAATCTTGTTCGGTAACTTCTTCAAATACAATTCTGATATCATCAAAAGAAGCACGTTTGAATTTGTTATCTCTGTTAAATTTCTGAAAACCTTTTACGAACAATTCATCACCGACTTTTTGTCTAAGCATATGGAAAAACATAGAGCTTTTTCCATATCCAACAGATTCGCTTGGGGCATCGTGCCGGGAAAGAAACTTATTTATAGGAAAATCATTCTCCGGAGTTACATAATTAGTATATTTCTGCAGTGTTGCTCTTCTGTATTCATCTGCCTGTCCCCGTTGTTCTTTAATAAGGTGATCCGCCATATATACGGTAATACCTTCGCACCAATTACCGATTTCAAAATCGACATAGACAGAATTTCCCCACCAGTTATGGAGCAATTCATGCGGGTAGGATGAGTGCAAAATAAATGGGAATCGAATTATTTTCTCACCCAAAAGAGTGAAAGATGGCATTCCATAGCCGGTTTCCCAAAAGTTTTCCACTAGAGCAAATTTTGTATACGGGAATGGTCCGACCAACTTTCGATACATTTCCATGTACTGTGCTGTAGTTTCCAAATATTTATTTGCCAAACCTTCATCGGGCGTCCGCAGAAAGGCGTAGGCGGTTACAGCGCCCATTGGAAATGAGTATTCATGAAACGGAGCAGCAATGAGGAACACTTCCTCTTGCGGAGTTGGAGATTCCCATTTGTCGATGTGTGTACTTACACCATTTTCATCTAATGTCCTTTTCCCGACTGTAACTGTTTTCCAATCGATTGGCGCTGTAGTGGTTAAATTGAACGTTATCAATTCATCATTGAAATGGGGCACCCAGTATGTTGAACCGGCAAGATAAACACCCTTCTCCCAAATTATACCTGGTGACTCACTAAAACCTCTAGCATAGTTTTCATCACTCTGCTCTACGGGTGAATCTATCTTTCCTTTGTAGTTTACTGTTAATTTCAATTCCCCGGAATGACTACATGGAATATTGATTTGATAAACGTTGAGCTTTAGAGCATTCTTAGATCCAACATCATCTTTATCCATACCGATATCTTTTGCATCAACTGTTCTAGCAAGTT
>JAUWFQ010000049.1 GCA_030606865.1 bacterium | reverse complement strand
ACTGCTTTACCTGACGTTCAGCATTTAAAAACTCTTGTGGTATTATCAACTTTAAAACAAGAAACAAAAATTCCAATTGGAGAAATACCAAATGATAAATCTTGAAAATAAATACATTCCAAAAGATGTTAATTATTGGATCAAAGAGGGTCAGAAAATGGTTGCTGAGCATCAAAAACGTATCGATCGCACAAAAAATTGGAAATTCGATACAATTGCAACACACGGAGTATACGACCTTAGCGAAGCATTAAATAAGAACAACGGTTCAATTATGGAACCAATTTATATGAGCCCCGCCCAAGCCTATCATGACAGCGGAGAAATGGAAGCCGGATTATCATATCAAATGCCTAATTGGTGCTATACGCGAATTGCGAATCCTTCCAATTTCTACCTTGAAGCTACCACCGCCTTATTAGAAAGTTATGGTACAGGATTAGAAGCTTCATCGCTTGCCACTGCAAGCGGAATGAGTGCTATCCGTACTGCAACAGACCCATTTCTTGTAAAAGATGATTCACTACCTGCGCCTAATTTTGTCGCTTCAGCGAAGGTTTATGGTGGGGCATTCCAACAATTTTGGGTGCGCCGTTGGCTAGAGCAGGGCGTGGAAGTCCGTTGGGTTAAAAATCCGACTAATTTAAGCGAATGGAAAGAAAAAGTTGATGCAGGAACAAGATTCCTATATGGAGAATTTCCGTCTAATCCATCCGTTGATATATTTGATATTCAAACAGTGGCAGATTTAGCGCATGAAAATAATATTCCATTAATCGTAGATGCAACTTGCGCCTCTCCGGCATTAACTCGACCATTAGAATTTGGCGCAGATATAGTTGTTCAATCAGCTTCAAAAGTTTTAGCATCAAGCGGTATGACAATATTAGGATTGTTAACATCTAAGAAAAATATCATAAGCAAAGTCGGTTCCGATGAAATGAAAGCCGATTTTGCGACTTGGGCAAAGCTATGGCCTTATCGCGACAATGGTCCTGCTATTAATCCTATGGCTTGCATTTTAACATTAAATGATATGCGTAGCTTACGGATGAAAATTGCACAAATGAGTCGCAGTACACAAATCATCGCCGAGTATCTTGAGAATCATCCGTTAATTGACAGAGTACATTACCCCGGACTGCAAAGCTATGCTTCACATGACTTAGCAAAGAAATATATGAAATTGGTCGATAGCAACGAAAATCTTTACGGATATATGCTATCAGTAGAAATAAAAGAGAATAGCGAGGGAACAACCGAGAATACACGGAAATTTTATGATGGATTGGAAATGATTTGGCGAGCTACTGATTTGGGTCGTGTTAAAACTGTTGCTACATTAAATGCTATTTCTACTCATCAACAGCAAGGAGAAGAAGGCCGTGCATTAGCAAGTATTAAACCGAATGCTGTAAGAATTTCAGCCGGTATTGAAGATCCCGATGATATAATTTCGGATATTGAAAAAGGATTTGCAAACATCAAATAGCATCAAGGATTAGATATGAAAACTAGAATTGCTTTAATCGGATTTGGGACAGTTGGTCAAGGGTTGTGCGAGATATTACTTTCAAAAAAGGAATATCTCAAATCAAAATACAATTTTGAAGGGGAAATTGTCGCTATTAGCGATGTACTAAAAGGAGCAGTTTATTGCAAAGATGGATTGGATATTCAACAGTGTTTATCTTTAGTTAGCTCCAGGAAAAATCTTGAAGAATACAAATGTGAATATAGTAATTATGATTGCGAAAAAGGTTGGGATTCAATCCGAACTATCAAGGAAACAAATGCTGATATAATTTGTGAATTAGCATATACAGATGTAAAGACCGGAGAACCGGCAATCACGCATTGTAAAACTGCCTTTGCAAACAAGAAACACATTGTAACAAGCAATAAAGGTCCTGCTGCACTTCAATATTCTGAAATGCAAAAACTTGCTGAAATAAATGATGTAAAATTTATGATCGAAGGGACTGTAATGTCAGGCACACCTGTTCTTAATTTAGCAAATGGACCACTTGCCGGATGTGAAATAACTGCGATTAAAGGAATTTTAAACGGAACAACTAATTACATGCTATCTGAAATGGAAAAAGGAATGGGTTATGATGCCGTGCTAATAAAGGCACAGGAATTAGGTTACGCCGAAGCTGATCCGACCGGAGATGTTGAAGGGTTTGATGCCATGGCAAAGGTCATTATTTTGTCTAATGTTGTAATGAGTGCTGAAATTGGTGCCAGCGATGTTCAAAGAGAAGGCATCACAAAAATAACACCACAAATGATCGAAGATGCGAAAGAAGAAAATTCACGATGGAAATTGATAGGAACAATTGAAAAACAAGAGAACGGTGTTAAAGCATCGGTCAAACCGGAAAAACTTCCTCTAACTCATCCGCTTGCTAATATCATGGGAGCCACAAACGCCTTAACTTTCACTACAGATTTACTTGGTGATGTAACAATCATCGGCGCCGGCGCCGGCAAAATTGAAACAGGTTATTCTATTTTAACCGATATTTTAGCAATTCACCGTCAACGATAATAACTGAGAATAATTGTCATGAAAAACATTAAATCAAAAAAATTGGACACGCAAGTCGCACACGCCGGAACAAATCCTGATAAAACATATGGTTCGGTTGCCCCACCTATTTATCAAACATCAACTTTTAAATTTGATTCGGCTGAAGAAGGCGCCAAGCGATTCTCAGGCGAGGATCCCGGATATATTTATACGCGATTAGGAAATCCAACAACGGCTACTTTGCAGGAAGCAGTTGCTACATTGGAGAAAGGGACTGATGCCTTAGCTACATCTTCGGGTATGGCTGCTGTATCTACTATTTACATGACCTTTCTAGAAGTTGGTGCACATTTTATTTGTTCTGAAGCAGTTTATGGACCATCCCGTGTTGTAATGGAAAAAGAATTTTCACGTTTCGGTGTGGAATTTGATTTTGTTGACACTTCAAATATCAAAAATGTAAAAAACACTATCAAACCAAATACAAAACTTATCTTTATTGAAACACCGGCCAATCCTACAATTAAATTAACTGATATCAAAGCGTGTGCTGACATTGCGCATTCTAACGGAGCAGTTTTGGCAGTTGACAATACCTTTATGAGTCCAATCTTGCAAAATCCATTCGATTTTGGTGCTGATATCGTCATGCATAGCATGACAAAATCCATCAATGGACATTCAGATGTTGTAAGTGGAATTTTAGTATTTAATAATCAAAAACTATTAATGCGTACACGCAATGTTTTATTGAATCTTGGCGGTACAATTGACCCGCATCAAGCTTGGTTGGTATTACGTGGGTTACGAACACTCTCGCTTAGAGTTTTAAAAGCTCAAGAAAATGCGCAAATTATTGCCGAATTTCTTGAAAACCATTCAAAAGTGGAATGGGTACGCTATCCCGGATTGCCTTCACACCCTCAATATGAGTTAGCAAAAAAACAGATGCATGGTTTCGGTTCCATGATCAGTTTTGAGGTACAGGGGGGTGTAGATGGAGGCAGAACTATTATGAATAATGTTGAACTCGCAACATTAGCAGTATCGCTTGGCGGATACGAAACTCTAATTCAACATCCTGCATCCATGACACATTCTGCAATGAATAAACAAGATAAAATTGATGCCGGTATAACCGATGGATTAGTTCGTATTTCGATTGGTTGTGAAGATGTACAAGATATCCAAGATGATCTAGATAATTGTTTAAGAAAAATTTAACTGCGAGATTGTTATGAAAATGTTAATCGGTGGTAAATGGGTTGATAAAAAAAAGAAAATTGATGTATTAAATCCTTATGATAATTCATTAGTTGATACAGTTCCATATGGTACAGTTGATGATATCGAAAAAGCGATTGAGATTGCTCAAAAAGGATATGAAATAAATCGCAACCTACCTGCTCATAAAAGAATTTCTATTCTTAAGAAAACTGCTGATATTATGGAGTCTCGCTACGAAGAATTAGCAAAAACAATTGCAACCGAAGGATCCAAAACAATTAATGAAGCACGCAAGGAAGTTGGGCGTGCAATCAATACCATCACTATTTCAGCAGAAGAAGCCCGCAGAATAAATGGTGAAACTATCCCATTTGATAGTGCTGAAGGATCAGAAAACCGCGTTGGATACTATTATCGGTTTCCGATTGGAATTATTGCCGCTATAACACCTTTTAATGATCCATTAAATTTAGTAGCACATAAATTAGGTCCCGCAATAGCAGGTGGAAATTCTGTAGTACTAAAACCGGCTACTGTTACTCCATTATCCGCATTGAAGTTAGCAGAATGCTTATTAGATGCGGGATTGCCAGGTGAGATTTTATCAGTTGTTACAGGTCACGGACATGAAATAGGTGATGCATTAGTTTCCGATGAACGTATCCGAATGGTATCGTTTACCGGTGGTGTAGAAGCAGGAAAACGTGTTGCTTCAAAAGCTGGATTAAAAAAGATTGGAATGGAATTGGGCTCCAATTCTCCGGTAATTGTTTTGGAAGATTGCGATTTAGTAAAAACTGTGGAATCATGTGTTTCGGGTGCATTTTGGGCAGTTGGTCAAAATTGCATCGGGGTACAGCGGATTTATATCCAAGATTCTATATATAATAATTTTAGCGATAAATTTGTTAAACATACAAAATCATATAAAGTTGGATACCAACTTGACGAAGATACTGATATGGGTCCAATGATAACTGAAAAAGAAGCAATACGTGTAATAGATTGGGTAGAAGATGCAGTCAATAAAAGTGCAAATCTTTTGACCGGAGGTACACGCAAAAGTTCATTAGTGCAACCGACGGTTTTTGAAAATATGCCCTCTACAGCAAAGTTGGATTGCCAAGAAGTGTTTGGTCCGGTTGTTACATTATATTCCGTTAAAAATCTTGATGAAGCAATTGAAAAAAGTAATAATGTGGATTATGGTTTACATGGAGCTATTTTTACCAACAACCTTAACAATGCATTCTACGCAATAAAGAATATGGATGTTGGTGGTATAATCGTCAATGATTCAACAGATTACCGAGTTGATTTGATGCCCTTTGGTGGAGTAAAAAATAGCGGTTTAGGACGTGAAGGCATCAAATTCGCTTTACAGGAAATGACTGAACCGAAAGTTGTATGTTTTAATTTGTAGTATAGATTTAATTAATACCCAACCAATATTTCGCAAATCCTATCTTGTAAATCTTGATAGGGTTTTAATTCATCAACATAACCATTCATCATTATTGAAAAAGCTAATGGCTCTCCACTCTTTGTAAAAGCATAACCTGACAAGCAGCTAATTCCGGATAGCGAACCGGTTTTTGCACGGATAGAGTTTTTATCTTCAATTAATTGCATTCTATCTTTTAATGTACCCTCTTCTCCAATTGATGGTAGTGCAGCTATAAATTCAGAGTTATAAATAAAATCACTATATATATACTTAAGTAATTTTGTTAATTGATCCGGTGAGGTCAAATTATATCTAGACAGACCTGAACCATCCACCATCCTCATCTTTGTAGTATCAATGGCAACTTCATCATTCAGAAAAGTCTTAATTGCTAACATACCGTTATCCCAACTGCCTTGTTGACCGGAAATAACATATCCAATCATTTTCACATACAGTTCACCGCTCAGATTGTCACTCGTTTTAAGGAAATTGGTTAAAGAATTTGTAAATGTTTTTGAATAGTAAATATAAAATGGAACCATTGTAGAACTCTTTCGTCCTTCGAATACACCAGTTTTCACTTCTGTATTAAATATATTTAGAATATCAATTAATATTGTCCCAGTAAAAAGTGCCGGATTTTCTACATTTCTGTAATATACTTTCTCCTCCGCATCTTTCAACAATTCACCGGTAATATCAATAGTATTATTATGCTCCCACCATCTTCTCTCAATTTTCAAATCCTTAAAATCAATAGTATCTTCAACAGTTACGGCTTCGTTGATAATCTCAACATATTTCGTATCAGGATTTAATGAAATAATCGGTTTATCACCGATTGCTCCCGGTGCAACTGATATATCTACGCAATTATCATTAAACGTTAATGCATCTATATGAGCAAAATACCAATACGATTCCGCATCCCACATCCAGCCGGGACCAAAGTGAACATCGTCAAATAGAGTATTATCTACAATAAGTGTATCAATAGATCTAATGTTTTTACTTATCCGTTTCGCAATCAACTCAAGTTCAGATAAATATAAATCAGGATCTCCTCCGCCCACCAGTACTAATCGTGGAACGAGAGTTGAATCTTTATAAGTACTATCAATCCATACCGACGTTTCAAACTTGAATTGAGGTGAAAGATAATGCAAAGCGGCAGAGGCAGTGTACAGCTTGTTATTACTTGCCGGAGTAAAAAGATGATCAGAATTAAGCGAATAAAGTGTGTTACCTGACCTAAGCGAGACTACCTTAATACCCACATTTGTTGTTAAGTCTGAGTTTTTTATCGCATTATTAATATTGCGAGCAAATTTTTTATTACCACTCTCAACGTATAGCTCACGTGTTGATGTGCAATTATACAATAAGAAAATCGCCAATACAGCTATAAATAAATTATATTTTTTCATTACGAATACTCTACTGATTTGTTAAAGGTGATATACAGATATTACTAACACAAAATTTTTAATTATATAATAAAATCCTATTCAAATAATTCCAGATCTAATATTACAATTTGATGAGTATTATCCAGATACAGGCAAAATACTGTTTTTGAAATGATGAAGACCTGTTAAGGTATTCATGTGTTAATCCGTAAGAATTAGTAATATTCGTGTCATCCGTATTCTATTATTTAATAAATTTGAATATTAATATTCTTATTAAAATTGTGAAAATCTTATAAGGTTTTAATTAGTAATTATTATTAATGGATTGAACAGAAAAATTCAACATTTAACACTTAAAATTCAAAATTATTGGAGAAATGATGCCAAAGAAAAAGTCATGGGCTGAACCATGGAAAATTAAAATGGTTGAACATCTACGGATGACAACCAGGGAAGAAAGAATTGAAGCAATCAAAGAAGCCGGATACAATACTTTTCTACTAAAATCTAGAGATGTTTATATTGATCTTTTAACTGATAGTGGTACAAATGCAATGAGCGATCGTCAGTGGGCAGGATTAATGATGGGTGATGAAGCTTATGCGGGTAGTCGCAATTTTTATCACCTTGAAAAAACTATAACTGATTATTATTCATATAAATATCTAATTCCAACACATCAGGGTCGTGGTGCAGAACATATCTTTTCTCAAATTATGATCAAAAAAGGTGATTACGTTCCGGGCAATATGTATTTTACCACAACACGCTTACACCAAGAATTAGCAGGTGCAACTTTCGTTGATATAATAATTGATGAAGCACATGATACCGCGAGTCATCATCCATTTAAAGGTAATATAGATTTTAAAAAATTACAAAAATTAATCAATGACGTCGGGGCAGATCGCATTCCTTATGTCAGTATGGCTACTACGGTAAATATGGCAGGTGGACAGCCAATATCGATGGCAAATCTTAAAGAATTACGTGAATTTACAAATAAATACAACATTCCTATCGCTCACGATATGACTCGTGTAGCAGAAAACGCATGGCTAATAAGACAACGCGAAAAAGAATATGAAAATGTACCGATCAAGGATATCGTTTATGAAATATGTTCACTTACCGATCATGCAACAATGAGTGCTAAAAAAGATCCAATTGTAAATATTGGCGGATTTTTAGCAACAAATAATGAGGATGTTTACCGGCAAGCTCAAAATATGGTAGTAGTCTACGAAGGATTACATACTTACGGCGGTATGGCTGGTCGCGACATGGAAGCGCTGGCAATCGGCATAGTTGAATCGGTTTCCGATGACCACATGCGAGCACGTGTGGGACAGACACAATATCTTGGACAAAAATTATTAGACTTTGGTGTTCCAATTATCGTTCCTATTGGTAGCCACGGAGTTTTTCTAGATGCTAAAAAGTTCCTTCCACATTTAGAACAAGATGCACTTCCTGCACAAACCTTAGCAGCAGAAATATATATTGAAAGTGGTGTAAGAACAATGGAACGCGGTGTTGTTTCTGCCGGTCGTAATAAAGAAACCGGCGAGCATTACTATCCAAAATTAGAATTGGTAAGAGTCACACTGCCGCGACGAGTATATACTCAATCCCACATGGATGTAACTGCTGAATCAATTGCTGCTGTTTATGAAAGACGTAATTCCATTAAAGGTCTGAGATTCACTTACGAACCGGAATATCTAAGATTTTTCCAAGCGCGGTTTGAACCAATCAAATAATTAAATTGTAGAGACGTTGCCCCGCAGAAGGGGGATTTCCAACATGCAACGTCTCTACATATATTTAATGAAAAATAATCTAATCTATCAAGCTCAATGCTTTGGCAATGTTGAACCAATCGAATATATGGTTCCCTATCCTAATTTACGATCATTGGTAGTTGGACAATGTATAAAATTCTCTAATAATATTCTTTACAAAGACATTGGGATGACAAATGGTGCTTTCTATAAATCAATAAATAAAACTGCAAATTGGTTGGCAAAAAGTGGAATTAAAAAGAACGATAGAGTATTTGTAAGAAATATCATCTCACCAATGATGGAAATCTTGAGTTATGCAATATGGAGTGTAGGAGCGGTGTTAGCCATTGCTGATGAAAAAGAAAATGATATTGTTATTAATAAAATAAAACCAAAATTAATAATTGAAAAAATAACTAAAAAAGATAAATCAATTATTGACGAACAATCTGAAGATTTTATCGAAATCAGTAGCACTCTTCTATTAGATGAAGCTGTAATATATTTTAATAACGGTAATGGGATTCGATTAAGTCATTACAATCTGCTTATTAATACATATGGAGTTCAAAGACATCTCAATATATTACATAAAGATGTATTAAATATTGATATTCCTCTAAACACTTCCGCAGGAATAGTATTAAAAACTATCCTACCACTTTATTCAGGTACTTCAATATCAGATAAATCCGCAAACATTACTTTTAGCACTAAAAGTGATGCAGATTATCAAGTGAAATTTGAATGGACAGAGCTTAGTGATACCAATCCTCAATGTTTATATATATTACCTGAAGCAACAGCTATCTTAGCAATTGGAAGTACACCGAATCATCTTATTTCAATTATTGAGGAAAACAATAAGATTAAAATCAATGGTCATTCGGTTATGATGGGATACCTTGACGCTAAGGCAAACAATAAAGCATTCAAAGCTGGAAGTCTTGTTATACAAAGACGTATATCATATTGATATAATTATTCCTTTTTAATATACCCTCAACGAAACATATATCAATATCAATTATTATTTAAGTTATTGTTAATTCAGTAATTATCATTTCATTAATTATTCTTGGCACATAGATTGCATATATTATGTCAAATCAATCTATTAAGGAGATAAAATGAAAACATATAAATCAATATTAAGGGTAACATTAATAGTAGTAATAATTGCTTTCTTATTTGTTTTGCCCGTAACTGTATTTTCACAAGAGACACTTGAAGAAGGTGTTGAAGTTCTTGGAGAAAAATTGGATGCCTGGGGTGAAAAAATGGATGCTTGGGGTGAAGATCTTGAACAATCAATTGAAAATGGTGAGCCAATTCCACCAATACCGCCATTACCATTTGGAAAGAATGCCGATGACGATTACGATGTAAGTCCAAAACTAGGAGCTTATATCGAAGATATGGATTTTGAGGATGCTTACGAAAAACATTATCCATACTGTTATGGTGTTTTTGTATCTAGTGTAATTAAAGGCAGAAATTCCGATTTAGCTGGAATCCGTGGTGGTGATATAATTATGGAATTTAATGGCGAAAAAGTTCGCTTCGAAGATCATTTACTGCAATTGAGAGATAGTAAAAATATCGGTGATACCGTTACAATTAAATTGTTTCGTAATGAAAAAGAAATTGAAACACAGCTCACTTTCGCAGCCCCAAAACCAAAAGAAGAAAAAGAAGTAAAACATTTCCCCGGTATGAAAAAAGAGAGAAAATTACATCCCGGATTCGGTGGTGGCGGACCTGAAGTAATTTTATTAGAAGCTGACCTTGCGGGTATTAACGGTATATTACAAGCTAATGGCTTTGATAATTTAACTGATACTTATATGCCGTTGTTCGGTGGTTATGGTATGGGAAATGTTGGTAATGGTTGGTTCATTGGTGGTGCAGGATACGGCTACGAAAAAATTCAAAAAATATCCATAGATGGCGGAACACGTCGTTATGAATACTTAGTTTGCTTCGGTGGTGCTACCATCAATAAAAAGATAGCTCTTGCAAGAAATATTATAGTTGATTTAGGATTACTCGTTGGTGGTGGTGAGGCTTCTATAGAACTTCGGCAAACCGATGGCGATTATTCTTGGACTGATAGTTTTGATGACGATCCAAGTTACTATTCACTGAAATATAGAAAGAAATTCTTTGCTTATCGCCCATCAGCGGGTGTGTTAATTCGAGTATTACCGTGGATGGGGATTCATGGTTCGGTTGGCTACCTTGGTTCATATTCTTTCAATGATGATTGGAAAGATGATTATTTTGATTATACAGTGAAAGGTGATTCACCAAAAGTATTAGATGGACTTTCCTACTCCTTGGGTGTTTGGTTTGGACACTAATCAATCCTCCTAGAATGGTAAAAGTGGTCGGTTGTGACAACCGACCACTTTTTTTTATGTCTAAGATGATATTACTATTAAATCAAATAATAATTAACTTTCGCTATGGAAACGGGAATTTTCGCTGCATTTTCAAAAAAAGTAATAAGTACAATTATTGCTGTTGGGTCCATGTTCTATTCAACGATAGACGGGGTAACTCCTACTATGAATACCCCTGAACTCCAATATAAAAATGATTATGTTTTAGTTTCTACGACAATAGAAAACTGTTACACTGAGGAACTCGATCAAATTTTTTATTCTGGTAATTTAATACCGATATATTTTGCTGTGGAATTGTATAAAGATGGCAGAAAAGATCCCGATTCAACAAATACATTTTATCACGCACTTCAATATTCGCCTCTAGGAGATGATTTCACGATTTATTACTCTGAGCGAAATGAAACTATATCGTCACTTAATCTAGATCAAGCTAAGGTATTATTCCCACGTGTAACAAACTACCGAGTTACATCTTCCAACAATATTAATGATAATATTAATTATTATTTAAAAATCACAGCCTGGTTGAATAAAATTCGTTTTGAAGGAATGGAAGAAGAATTAAATCTTTTATATTATTGGAACAGCATAAAACCCAATAATAAATCTGCTCCATTTACAAAATCTGATTTTCAAATATGAGATTTCGCCTTCCATCTTTTCGTACACAAATAATTCTATTAGTGGTATTATTAATTGTTACGTCTGTATTATTCTTCCGTGACTTTTTTATAAACAGCTTCCAATCATTTTCCGAAACTTCAGAAACATTAAGTACAAATGAAAAATCTCGTAAATTATATGAAGATTACAATTTGCAACTAGATCAAGTTAATCGAGATCAATTTCGGAAAGATATTGAAGAAATAATGTCAACAGAAAATCAGAAAGCAATTGCACGCCGCGTATTTATAAATGAAATAGAACTTTATTCAAAATTTGTCTTTTTTTTCTTAACAATAATCGTAATCATTTTATTTTTAATTAGTTTTTATTTTATAACACGACCACTAAAACGACTACAAGATGCAACTTTACAATTAGCTCAAGGAAATTTTTCGGTACAGATCAAAGAGAGTAAATTTTCTCCACTAAATGATCTTATAATATCGTTTAATACAATGTCTCAAGAATTAGAGTCCAATAGAAAAAAAATAATTCAAGCTGAAAAGGATGCCGCTTGGCGCGATATGGCACGTATTTTAGCACACGAAATAAAGAATCCCCTCACGCCAATTAGATTATCACTTGAACGTTTAGAGATGAAATATGCATTAAAGTCTAAAGATTTAGATGCAGTTTTTTCCAATGTTACGGCTATAATACATGAAGAAATTGATAATCTACAAACATTCGCTAGCGAGTTCTCTAAATTTGCAAAGTTACCTGAAGCTGTTATGAAACATTATAATGTAAATAAGCAAATAGCAGAAATTTGTACACCATATCAAACAGAGTTAAAAATTAATTTGAAATTGGAAGAAAAACTTCCTTTATTATTTGCAGATAAAATCCAAGTTAAACAAGTACTGGAAAACTTAATTCAAAACAGTATAAATGCCGCAAAAGACAATTTTATTATTAAAATCAATACAGATTTTACAGATTCAATTATTAATATTTCGATAAGAGATAACGGTTATGGTATAGATACAAAAGATATTAACGAAATCTTTAAACCGTATTTCACCAAAAGTCGTGGTGGTACCGGACTTGGTTTAGCAATCGTAAAACGAATTATTGAAAGCCATGGCGGTAGTATTACTGTAGAAAGTCAAGTTGATGTAGGAACCACTTTTAATTTATCATTTCCAATCGTACACAAGCAGGAGCAATAATCATGAAAATTTTAATTGTTGATGATGAAATTAATATTCGAATGACACTGAAAGATATTTTAGAAGATGAAGGATATGAGACTTCAGTAGCCGGAACTGGTGAAAAAGCAATCAAAATTGTGTCAAAGGAAAATATTGATATGATTATCCTTGATGTAAAGTTGCCCGGTATTGATGGAATTGAGACGTTTAAAAAAATCCACAAAGATAAACCGGAATTAGATGTACTGATGATTTCCGGACATGGAGATATTTCAACGGCAGTAACTGCTGTGAAATCAGGAGCTTATGATTTCCTTGAAAAACCACTGTCAATGATAAAAATCTTAACCACCGCTCGTAATATTAAAGAAAAACAATCACTACAAAATAAAGTTATTCAAGAAGAGAATGCTCAGTATGAAAAGAATAAATTAATCGGTAATTCATCCCAAATAAAAAAAGTATTACAATTAATTGAAAAAGTGGCTTCAGCTGAATCAAAAGTCTTAATTCGAGGTGAAAGCGGTACCGGAAAGGAACTTATCGCATTTGCGATTCATCACAAGAGCAAACGCAATCGGAAACCGTTTATAAAATTTAATTCCGCGGCCATTCCTTCTTCACTAGTGGAAAGTGAACTTTTTGGTCATGAGAAAGGCGCCTTTACCGGAGCCGATAAGCAAAAACTTGGTAAATTGGAGCAAGCCAATAACGGAACACTTTTCCTCGATGAAATCGGCGATATGGATTTATCCGTCCAAGCTAAAATCCTGCGAGTCATACAGGAAGGTACTTTCGAAAGAGTCGGCGGGAATAATACAATCAATATTGATGTGCGATTAATTGCAGCAACCCACAAAAACTTGGAAGAAATGATCCAAAAAGGAACCTTCCGTGATGATTTATTTTATAGACTTAACGTCGTACCAATATCAATTCCACCTTTACGGGAGCGGGATGGTGATATCGAAA
Source organism: bacterium (assembly GCA_030606865.1). Classification (GTDB taxonomy): domain Bacteria; phylum Fidelibacterota; class Marinisomatia; order Marinisomatales; family JAHJCW01; genus JAHJCW01. The sequence goes on along the minus strand of JAUWFQ010000049.1, from coordinate 206 downwards.
TATTAACTGAACATTTCCTTGAATATTATTCACAAGAATTCAAAACACAGAAAAAAACTATGCTACCTTCGGCAATGGATAATCTATCACAATATTCTTTACCCGGCAATGTTAGAGAGTTAAAAAATATCATCGAAAGACTTTGTATCCTCGTCACAAAAGATTTTATCACTAAAGACGATATTGCACCGCATCTCATACTAGAT
>JAUWFQ010000174.1 GCA_030606865.1 bacterium | reverse complement strand
AAACCATTCAAAGCCATGCATATCCATCTGTGTAACTTCAGAAGTTGGTCGTATGACATATGGCGAACTATATAAGCTAAGTATGCTGATTATTGATGCGGTCATGATTATAACTATACATAGTGAAGCAGTCGCATAGTTTTCCCATTACTCAAGTACTTATTATACTTGTAATTTTTCTTCCATGGCTTTTATCATTTCCATGGTTTAATTTAAATATTAGCGGCTTATATGCAGCAATGACAACTGGGCATAGTCCTGATGTAATTGCCCAAATGGGCTCTAGCTTGGATAAGATAAATCTTCATGGACTTGAGTTTATTAAACATGTCATTAAAACGATGGGAGATGAGATTATATTTTTAGCTCTATCATTTATTGCAGCAATTATTTTACTCAAAAGCTATAAAAATCATACAGAGATTAAGAGCAATGAAAATCTTGCAATATTGCTCGGTATAACTTTTGTTATTGGAATTGTGTATGTTGCATATCTATTTAATATTATTCAGGGACTTGGAAATATCGGTTCACAAAGATTATCGAAATATTTAATGATTTTTACACCAATATTTGTAGGATACGCGTTTCAACATTTTTTAAGCAAAAAAAGAAACTATGTGACTGCTTCACTGTGTATAGTTATAATTATGACCGCATCAATAATCAGCATACTTAGCTTATACCCTTCACCGTACGCCATACGCCCAACTCCTGAAGTTACACAGATGGATATGCATGGATTTGAATGGTTTGTAGAGTATAAAAGTACGGATATAGGCTGTACATGTATTATGAGTCCACCATACCGATTTGCAGATGCGATTTTAGGGACTAGAGAGGAGGATAAAAGAACCGATATTGAGCATCATGCACCGGCAATTCCCGATCATTTCGGTTATGCGAATCATTCTACTTTGGGAGAATCATATAAAAAGGATAGATATGCAGCAATTACACAAATGGATAAAGTAATTTACGATGCGGTATGGGAAGTGGTTGGAAGATTTAAGAAAGACGATTTTGAAAAATTGGAAAATGATAAAAGTGTTGATAAGTTATATAGTAATGGAGAGTGTGATGTATGGTACATTCACAGCATTTAAAAAATGATATTTCTGTAATTAGAGTAGTATTTGAATTTTATCCAGGAACCGGCGGATCTATTACGCATATAATCGAATTATCAAAAAAGATTAATTCATATCTAAAAAATCAGATAATAATAGCACCTGATTTTGGTGGAGAGTGTAAAGATTTTGATGAAAGTTTTGGTATTCCGATAATCAGGGTTAAATTTTATTCTTTGAAAATTCTTCAAAAGTTAGGACTTCCGATTACTCCGTTTATTTTGTTGCTTTATGCATTTAATGTTGTTAAAAAGGTCATATTGCTAGTAAAGAGTAGTAAGAATATAGATATCATTCATGTCCATGGAGCTTTACTTGGCATCTTTATTTTGATTTTTAGGAGAATATATAACTTAAACATTCCCATTGTTATAATGCAACATGGCAACCCAAAAGAGAGGGGTTTTAGGTCTAATCTGGCAACGATAATATCCTATTTTTTAATGCATCTTATAAAATCCGATTATTTTATAATACTAGATGACGGGACTAAAATAGATGAATATATTTCTAAATTGAGAAAAAATAATATTAAACATGAAATTGTTTGTCACGGTATAGATACACAATTTTTTCAGCCATTAGGTATAAATCAAAGGTTCCGAGCAGATTTTGTAATTTTGTCAACTAATAGGTTAATTCCAGTTAAAAGATTAGATTTCGCAATATTATCACTCAAAAGATTGCTTAAATTAACAAACTATTCATGTGAGCCAAAACTTGTTTTTATAGGAAATGGAGAGTGCAAGGAAGATTTACAAGATCTAACAAATAAATATAAATTGGAGAAGAACGTTATATTTTTAGGTGAAAAAACAATTGAGGGAGTTCGCAACTTAATAAATTCTTCAGATGTGGTCATTGGCACATCCTTAGAAAGTAATTTAAATCGCTCAATCCAAGAAGCTATGGCATGTGAAAAACCGGTTGTTGTATTTGATAGTGGAGGAACAAATAAATTAATAACGCATATGGAAAATGGACTATTAGTAAAACCAGGTGATATAGCAGATTTCGCTGAGAAACTTAAAGTATTATACGAAAATCCAGATTTGAGAGCGAAATTGGGCAGAAATGCAAGAGAGACAATAATAAAAGAAAGAAGTTGGGATACACGGATAAAGAAAGAATTGGAAGTCTACGAAAAAGTATTAAGTGAGGAAAATGAAAAATAAAGAAACAACCAAACACCCAATCCTAAATATAGGGAAAGACCGTTTGATTTATATTCCAGCCATGTTATTTTTGTAGTGCGTGATGATTATGCAATCCTCAAAGAAATTCGCATTTGACGTCGGCATAACATTCCTCGCATCCGTAGTCAGTCTGCCCCTTGGCTTTGTTATTACTATTGTTTTAGGAAGGTATCTTGGTGCTGGCGATTTGGGATTGTATCGGATGACATCAACGATTTACGTAATTGCAATGCTTTTTGCTGCGATTGGAATTCCAGCAACGATGATAAAATACGTGGCGGAATTCAAAGATGACAGAAATAAATTTAACCAAATTGCATCCTCTGGCGTTATTACATCTTTGTTCTTAGGCATTGGATTTATTGCTTTGTTCTACTTTTCATCGGGGCTATTTGCTAATATATTCAACATGCCGGAATTATCAGGTTTATTAAAATTATTATCTTCTGTTTTTCCTTTTGCTTTGGTCGGCGGTGCTCTGCTTGGATTGCTGAACGGGCTCAGGGAGATGAAGAAATATGCCGCAGCAACAATTATTCAGAGTGTTTTAATGGTAATTGTTACAGTAGCGTTGATTTATTATGGATTTGGTGTTACAGGTGCTGTGATTGGCATTGTTTTGTCTGCTGTGGGTAATTGTTTGTATTTGATTTTTGTTAGCAGAAATTATTTTGAAATTACGTTTAGCGAGTATGTTCCGACAACAAAAAGGATGCTTTCGTTTAGCTGGAAACTAGTAGCAGGAAATGCAA
>JAUWFQ010000113.1 GCA_030606865.1 bacterium | reverse complement strand
GTTCATCACTCGAGGGATTTTAAGTCCCTTGTGTCTACCAATTCCACCACCCGGGCAATTCTGAGGCGTCGGCCGGATTCGAACCGGCGAATGACAGTTTTGCAAACTGCTCCCTTAGACCACTTGGGTACGACGCCAAATTTTATAAATACCCACTTTATGCGGCAAAGAAGTTAAAAAGTATTTTTATCCAATTCAATCATACTTAATCATATTAATTTAAAGAATTTCAATGTTTTTAAATGATAACTAAAATTGTATCTTTGACTATGGAATTATTAAAAATAAATTTATATGAGCGTCTACGTGATTTCAATGTACCGGCTACGATTCTCGATGAAATATTCAGTAATGAAAAAGATTTAGAGAAATTAATTAATGCATGGCAAGCATTGAAAAAAGATGACTTTTCAGATGATGATACAGCGAGAGAAATTTCCAAAATATTCTTTAAAGAATTAGATCTGTCTCAAATTGAAAAATGACTATTGACGATTGACTATTATATGTTGACAACAAAACTTACAAACATTCATCCATTCAATCTTGCAACCTTGCATTTACCTTTTTATCCTTAAAAATTAAACCTCTACAATAGAATCTAAATATTTTTCTTTGCGACTTTGCGTCAAACCTACAATCCTAAACTTTTTAGTAATGCCTCATTATTCGGTTCACGGCCAAGAAAAGCACGTACCAAATCCATTGGATCTTCTGTTCCGCCTTTTGAAATTACAACATCGCAGAATCTGCGACCTGTTTCAGGATTTAAAATACCCTCTTTTTCAAATACTGAAAACATATCAGCCGAAAAGACTCTTGCCCATGCATATCCATAATAACTAACAGCATAACCGTCTAAATGACCAAATGCTGCGATTCTTGCTGTATTAGGTGTTTCATTCCAATTTAATATTTCTTTGTGTAAACGTCTTGCTACATTCAGTATCGATTCTTCACCTTCAGGATCCCATTTGTCATATAGTGTCATATCTTCCATACCAAGTAACACTTGAAATGCCATATCCCCGCCCGAAGTCATATTTTTAGCAGCAAACATTTTTTCTAATAATTCATCGGATATAACATCTCCGGTTTGATAATGTTTCGCAAATAACTTAACTGATTCTTTATACCATACCCAATTCTCAAATATTTGCGATGGCGCTTCCACAAAGTCGCGATCGACTCCAGTACCGGAATAAGCAAAATAGTCAGCAGTTGTAACCATACCATGTATTAAATGACCGAATTCATGGAAGAATGTTTCAACATTTCCTCCAGCCCCATGCTGTAATAACGATGGCTTTTCTGCAGTTGGTTTTGGAAAATTACAAACTAAAGAAGCAATTGGTTTTTGATAACCCTTTGCAGTTTTTTTGCCTTTGGCAATTCCAAAATGTGCAGCATGACTATATTTATTTTCACGAGGATATAAATCCAAATAAAAATATCCCAACAATCCTTCGGTCTCCGTATCATATACCTCATATAACTCTACATCGGGATGCCAAACACTTGGATTTTCAACTTGTTTATACGATAAACCAAATACGCTTTGCGTAATCTCGAATAATCCTTTACGTACGTTGTTAAGTTCAAAATATTCGCTTACTTCCTCTGAATCAAGCTGATATTTTGCTTCTTGCAATAGATTCGTATAATAATGCAATTCCCAATAATTGATATCCTTAGCAATATTACCTGTTATCTCCGATTTAATTTCCAATAACTCTTGTAATTCAATATCTGTCTTAGCTTTTATTGCTTCGTTTAAACTTTTCTCAAAATCCCATACTGTCTTTGCATTCTTCGGCATTCTATCAGAAAGGATATACTCAGCATACGAGGGATATCCTAATACATCGGCAAGTTTTTGCCGCTCAACTACCATTTGTTTAATTACATCAAGATTTTTATCCGCAGCACGGTTTAAAAACTTCTCAGTATAGGCTTTTCTGGTATCTTCTGATTCTGATAAACGCATAAAAGGACGACGAGTAGGATAACTGATATCCAATTTATAGGTACCTTCTGATACTCTATACTGATCTTTATACCAATCAGGGAGACCAATCATACCTTCTTCATTTACTATAAGTGTGTCAGTATAAGTTGAAATATTCTTTCCAAATTCTAAACCAACTTTTTGAATGCGATTCTTTATAGCTTTTACGGAATCACGCTTCTCCTTTGATAAATTAAAACCTTGACGAATAAAATCGTCTAAAATATCATCAAACAGTCTTTTTTGAACAGGCACTAAAGTTTCTATTTCTTCCGATTTTGAATACTCAACTACTGCATTATATAAATCTTCATTAAGACTCATATTATTTTGCCACTCAGCAAATTTCAGAATTGATTTCTCTGATTCAGCACGTACACCTGAATCAGGGTTAACTTCGTTCATCAAATATACCGGATATTCAACCCTTCCAATTAAATACCATATATCGTCTTGCGCAAGTATTGTATTATTGAAATTTCTTTCAGATGCAGGAATTCCGATGATTCTATCAAGTTCGTTTTGTGCATTTTGGAGAGTAAAATCAGTTGCTTCGGGTATATGTTCAGCTTTTACGTCAGCAAAATTATTTAATTCATTAAAATCCACTATAAACGGATTACCTACTATAACATGATTAACATTTTCAAAATTCCTTTTAGCAGGACAAGTTGTGCAGCTTACCAGTAGAACACTTACAGCTATAAATAATAAAAATAATATAGATCTTCTTGATTTCATTGTTTTCCTCATGATTTGATTATAAAATATTTGACGTGGAATTTATTAAATAGTTGTCATATTATTTGTATAGTATATTAAAAAGAAAGCTGCCATTTGGCAGCTTTCTCCACGCAAATTGTGTATTCCTCAGCAGAGCTACACACTTTGCATCCCTCGGAGCGGGAGACGAGGGTCGAACTCGCGACAACCACGTTGGCAACGTGGAGCTCTACCACTGAGCTACTCCCGCATAAATTAATTAAAACACTTAAAAAATAACCCAGAAATGTAAAACGAATAAGACACTTTATTCAAATCATTTTGGATATAATTCAAATCTATGATTCGGTCGTTTTAAAATCATCCATGCTAAAATCAAATAGGTTAGGTTCTCAATAATTTTTTGAACACCCACCAATTCACCGGGTTTTAAGCCACAACCACACTCAATATTATATCCACTAAGAATTGCAAATGTTATTGCAACAATGAAAATTACCATCATAACTATTACCAAAAACGCAGCGCCATCAATAAATAGTCCAATAATAAGGCAGATTCCTACAATCAATTCTACCCATGGAAGTACAATAGCCATACTATTCTCTAATCCAAAAGGAATCAAATGGTAATTATCAATTGCCCTCGCAAATCCACCAGGATCAACAATTTTATTAAAACTTGCATATATTAATATTCCACCAATTAATAGACGCGCGATTAAGACTATAATACTTAATCCATTTTTCATTTTTCTACCGGTAATTTTGCCACTAACCATTGGTTCCAACCGCCACTAAATACATATATTTTTGAGAACCCTTCCGCTTGCAGTTGATAGGCTAAATCTTCACTAAAACCACACTCTTCATCATCGCAATAAATTACAAATGGTTCATTAAATCCATGATTAATAAATATATTATCTACCATTTCATCGTGAGGGATTGGTGATATTGCGCCAGTAATGTGACCTTTACTAAAAGAAATGTCGTCCCGAGCATCTATGAAAAGTACATCATCATAGTAAAACTTTTTTGCAATTTCTAAATCAATAGATTCAATAACAAACTCATCAATCTGAAAACTATCATTAAATCCATTAATTTGTTTAGCTATAATGGGAATTCCGGCGGGTCGTAAAAAATTGAATAATATTCCGACTACGACAGAACAGGTAATAAGATATACTGCCTGTTTAATAAAGGTTTTTATTAAATATTTATTATTGATTTTTTGCTTCTTCCAATGCATTATCAATAAATGACTGCATTTCCGCATCAAATTCCATATTCTTTGGTAATGCAACAATTTTAATTTCACTTGTGTTAACTACTTTACTTATATTTTCTTCAAGTGCTTTAACCTGTTGCTCATAATGTTTAATTTGAGCTAATACTTGTGGTTTTTCAGTATATTTTTTTTCTATTGTCTGATTACCTTCAGTTGTTTTCAATCGAATTAATTGACGCACAATGTTGGAAAGTCGGGTATCATAAAAAGAAACATCAGCAATTGGTTTTTTATTATCTTTGATCGTAGTTTTTACTTCAATTAAATGTTTGCCGTTTAAACCAATAGTATAGAATATGGGATATCCATCTGTTTGCGGAATTGTACTGCGTGTGTTGCTAACTGTTTTACTTAGATAAATATAATCGGCATTCTTGAAAGATTCCAAAATCGTCTTTTTTTGATTCATACTGCTATTAACAAGCATAACCAAAATGTCAACTTCTCCTCTCAGCGTATTTATCAGATCTTGACCAGTTGATAAATAATTTTCCTTATATAATTCAGTGACGTTCTGTGATAAATAATCGGTTACACCGATAATACCAATTTTTAATTTATTTCGTTTTATTATTACAAACGGTTTAAATGCCAAATCATCGGTTTCTTTTACTCGTAAATTTGCAGATATAAACGGGATTGTTGAATTTTTATCCAATGATTTTAAAAATTCATATCCTACGGCTAAATCATATTCGCCTACATTTAATGCATCACATCCAATTTTTTCATATCCTTCAAGAAATGCCTTTGCCTTATATTTTACATTTGGAAGATTTAATAATGCATATTGCGACTGAGCAAAAAGTGCATCGCCGGCATCTAAAATGATAGGATTTATATTATTGTTTTTTAATGTGTTAATATAAGATAATTTTCTGGACAGACCGCCCATTTTATTGCTTTTTCATCCACATAAGTTAAATTCTGTACGAACGTTTCCCGTAACAATAAATGTTACACTTTTCTCATCTATCGCTTTTGAAAAGCCCAAACTTGAAATTATTATAAAAAATAAAATGCCGTATGTTTTAAACTTCATGTTGAATCCTTTTATAATATCAATTAAATATTTGCCCGCCACTCAACTTTGCAGAATACCCCAAATCATTGAGAATTTGCAACAATTTTTGTCTATTCTTTGTTTGAATAATTATTCCCCCGGCTTTCACCGACCCACCTACGCCACATCGTTTCTTTAGTAATTTACTTAAATCTTTTAATTCATTCTCAGTTCCAATAAATCCTCTAATAATACTTACAACCTTATTACAGGGACGTTTCTCAATCCAAATCCTAAGATTTTGTTCTTTCAGTAATATTTTTTTTTCGTTTAATTCGTTTGATTCGTTGTGAATATCAACATTCGGATCAGTTGAAAATACAATTCTATCTTTCATTATTAAAACAATTCTACTTGCGATGTTTCTTCATTTTCAAAATTACTTACTCCGACTCCGAGTAATCGAATCGGTTTTTTGTCCGCCCAAGAGTATATGAACAATTCCTTTGCCACATCCACGATTGTTTCTAACGAATCGGTCGGTTCTGCTAGCGATTTTTGAGTTGTATGTGTATCAAAATCATAATATCGAAGCTTTATGAATACGCGCTTTGCCGAAAGTTTTTTATCAATCAATCTGCTAGTAACTTTTTCGCATAACTGCGTTAATACCATTATCAATTCGTTTTTTGAACTAATATCTTTCGGGAAAGTTCTCTCATTACTTATTGATTTTATTTCTCTTGAAACTTGAATCGGGCGATCGTCTATACCTTGCGCCCATTGCGCCATAACAGTACCGATCTTACCAAAATTTGCCACTAAAATATTAAGTGGAATCTTAGATAGATCCCGGATTGTATTTACATTCATTTCAGATAATTTTTCTGCCATTTTAGGACCAATACCGGATATTATTTGCGGTTTTAATAGCGCTAAAAATGATTTTTCCTCTCCCGGCAATACAACAGTCAATCCATTCGGTTTATCGTAATCAGACGCTATTTTTGCTATCATTTTATTTGTTGCTACACCT
>JAUWFQ010000020.1 GCA_030606865.1 bacterium | reverse complement strand
AGAATATAGTAGGGAATCCATAAATTAAAGTATGAATTTTAAGCCAATTGGTATTGTTCACTCGTCTTTTAAAGAAACGCGCGGAACACCAATTCAGCCCAAAGCCGGCAAAGGAATTGAAGGCACTGTAGAAGTTTTCGCCGAATTCGCCGATGGACTTGCAGACCTTGACGGGTTTTCCCATATAATATTGATCTGTCATTTTCACCTCGCTCAAAACTATAAATTAAAGGTGATTCCGTATATGGATGACCAAGAGCGTGGCGTATTTGCCACCCGCGCGCCAAGCCGACCTAACCCGATTGGTATCTCGGTAGTCCGATTGAACCGCATAAAAAATAATATACTCTACATTCAAGATGTTGATATTGTGGACGGCACTCCTCTATTGGACATCAAACCATACATACCGGAATTTGATTCCAAGGAAGATATTAAAATCGGTTGGCTGGAAAAAAGAGTGCATAAGCTTTCAACTTCCAAAGATGATGGCAGATTTAGAAAATAAGAAATATCCTGTACGCAAACGCAATCGCTTGCGCGAATGGGATTATTCCACGCCACATTGGTATTATGTGACAATTTGCGCGCAAAACCACCGCGAATGGTTTGGTGAAATTATTGAGGGTAAAATGATTTTAAATGAATATGGGTTGATGGTCCAAAAACGATGGTTGTGGTTAAAGGAACATTATGAGTATGTCGATTTAGACGAATTTATCGTGATGCCGAATCATTTTCATGGTATTTTAATAATCGGAGGCTCAGGTCGCGACCTGACTAAAAATAATGAACAACATACAAAACGGACAAGTCCCGACTTGTCCCTACACAAACTTGTTAAAATAAAACCGTTATCTGAATTAATTGGTGTTTTCAAAACCACATCTTCGAAATTAATTCATCAAAATGGTCTATCTAATTTTTCTTGGCAACGATCTTACTACGATCATATAATCCGGAACGAAGGATCTTTAGATAATATTAGGTTATACATTCGAGAAAATTCGCTGTCTTGGGAAACGGATAGAAATAACCCGGAAAATTTGAAAAATTAATTACAAAGGGAAAAATAAAAAGATTTGAAATGAAAAAAAACAAAACAAAAAGGCATGAAGGTAGAGCCGATTTAGTCGGTGAACATGCTTTTGGAGATCTCGGACAAATAATCTTTTTAATAATCTTTTTAATAATATGGATCAGTGATTCTTTCTTTCTTGAATACTCTACCATATCGTTGGACACAATTCCTAATATGGTTAGAATGATCATTGGTTTCCCAATACTTATTCTGTCAGGAATTTTTGCAAAATATGGACTCGGAATAGTTTTTGGCGAGGTACGCGAAAAACCGGAAATAATAGAAAAAGGTGTATTCAAAATTGTACGGCATCCGATTTATTTAGGTTCAATATTATTATATATAGGATTGACTATTTTAACGTGTTCGATTGCATCGGCAGTTGTTTGGATTATTATAGTTATATTTTATTATAATATATCAAGATATGAAGAGAAATTACTTTTAAAGGAATTTGGCACAGACTATAAAAGTTATATGGAAAGAGTTCCCATGCTGATTCCTTTTAAATTTTAAATAATGGATTCTTTTTACCTATCGTAACACAAGTGAAGATAGGCACTGCGTTCAGAATGACAGTTTTTTTTATACCTGATATAGTCGGGAATACATAAATTGTAGTATAAAAAAAAGTGAAAAATAGAAAACTCTATCTTAGCTTTATTTTGACTTCACATGGAATTATTTTCACTGTCATTATGAAAGGTGTAATATTCAATACTGTGGGGATTGCTTTATTTATATTGGGTGGAATATATTTTATACTAGGTATGCGGGATAGGAAAAAACAATGAAAAAACCACTTCTACTTCATTTATTAATATTTCTAGTATTTTTCCAAGCTCTTAGCGGATTAGCCGGTGGCTTTGCTCTCACATTCTCTCCAAATGGTGACGCTATACAAATGCCCCTATCCATGCTTGAGAATACTCCTTTTAATAACTTTGTAATTCCGGGATTATTTTTGCTTATTTTCTTGGGATTGTTTCCGTCTCTGCTCTGCTACGCGATGCTTAAAGAACCGAATTGGAATTGGGCTAACAAATTGAATGTATATAAAAAACATCATTTCCTGTGGGCATATGCGCTTTATTTGGGTTTCACATTAATACTATGGATAAACATCCAAATATTTATGATTGGAGGTGGACATATCTTACAGTTTATTTATGGAATTCTTGGCATTCTTATCATGATAGTAGCATTATCTCCACAAGTGATGGACCATTATGAAAAGTTAGCTGCAAATCTATTTAAAAATGTTAAATAATAGGAAATTATTATGGAAAACCCATTCCCTGACATAGTAACAACCCTTCCTGAAGCTGATATTCCATTTAATGGCGTTAAAGGTTGGATTTCGCAAAATGTTGATCACCAAGTTGTATTCTTAGAAATAGAAGCCATCGGAAAGGTTGCTGAGCATTCTCATTGTGCACAATGGGGAATTGTTGTAAAAGGTGAGATGGACCTTACAATTGGCGGAGATACAAAAACTTACGCCAAAGGCGACTCATACTATATTCCTGATGGAGTTGTGCATTCGGCTGTTTTTAAAACAAAAACATGGGCAATCGACTTTTTTGCTGATAACAAAAGGTACCTACCAAAGGAAAATAAAAAGTGAAAAAAATATATTTACATGCATTATGGTTTTGGTTCGTACTACTCCTCCTTGCAATAATAAATGGTATTATCAGAGATGCGACCTATAAACCAATTCTAGAACCGCTAATTGGTCATTGGGCACATCAACTAAGTAATATAACAGGGATTTTACTGTTTTTCTGTGCAATTTATCTTTTCCTAAAATATATCAAAATAGATTACACAAAACGTGATTTATGGAAAATCGGTATTATGTGGATAGTTATGACCATAATATTTGAATTTGCTTTTGGATATTATGTTCGCAATTCATTATGGAGCGAAATGCTGGAAGCATATTACTTTTGGAAAGGTGAGTTATGGATATTCGTATTAATATCAGTTGTGATAATCCCTCAAATTTGTTTTAAAATGTTAAAAAACAGAAGATGATTGGAAAATTTATTGAGATGTCTGGAATTATATAAAAGAGTAAACAAATGGATTTGAAATTAAAGGATAAGTCTATAGTAGTTTTAGCTTCCGGTTCAGGAATCGGTAAAGGAGTTGCGCTTGAATTCGCAAAAGAAAATGCGAAAGTAATGTTGGTCGGGCGAACCGAAGAAAAATTGCAGAAAGCACAGTATGATATTTTTAAGACGACCAATAATAAACCCGAATATTTTATTGCTGATATTACATATGATGACCAAATCCGAGCTGCCATCGAAAGAGCCAGAGCGTTAAATGGATCAATCTATGCTTTATTTAATAACACCGGTGGACCTCCTCCCGGTAATTTTGAAAATTTCTTGGACGATGACTGGTACAGTGCCTTTAACTTAACACTACTAAGTTATATTAGAGCGATAAGATATGTACTACCTGATATGAAAATGAATGGCGGAAGAATTGTAAATAATACCTCTTCGTCGATTAAACAAGCTATTGATAACCTATTATTATCAAATGTTTTCCGTACCGGTATTGTCGGTTTAACAAAATCGTTAGCAAAAGAATTCGGGAAGTATAATATATTAGTCAACGTGGTAGGTGCCGGAAAAATCAGCACTAAGCGAGTTGATCAAATTGATTCTATTAAAGCTAATAAAGCAAATATTCCATTAAAAGAATATCAGGATAATAATGCCAAATCAATTCCGCTAAAACGATACGGTGACCCACAAGAATTAGGCAAATTAGTCACATTTCTCTGTTCAGAAGCAAACACTTACATAACCGGACAAAATATCCTGGTCGAAGGCGGGATGGTATCAGCTTATTAACATAATAATTAATTTAGGAAACAGATATGGAAGTAATCCATTTTCAAGATGCTGAAAAATATGAACCTGAAGAAAATTGGGTAAGATCTAACCTTTGTAATAAACCTGAAATTTCAATTGAACATTTTATAAAACCACCCAAACACTCATCACCTACTCATGGTCACCCTAATTCACAAATATTATTTGTCTTGCAAGGTGAAATCATTATTAAAACTGATGGTGATGAACAGAAACTAAAAATTGGAGATACCGTTTATATCCCGGGTGGAGAAATCCATACAGTAATAAATCCTTTAAATGAAGTTTCTATCGGTTTAGATATTTTTATTCCGGGTAGATCCTTTGATTTTTGGCTGAATCGAAATAAATCTTGATCACTTGTACATAGAAAACCCCATCATTGATGGGGTTTTGTTATATTTATAACAGTTTCTAAACCATTTTATTAATAAGTTTTCACTTAGTTAAAAACATGATTATCATTATATAACAGATTATGACAATAGAAAAATTTATTTGCGGTATTCCCAAAGCTGAGTTACACGTTCATATTGAAGGTACATTCGAACCGGAATTGATGTTCGAAATAGCACAACGTAATAATATCAAGATAAAATATAAATCTATCGATGATCTTCGTAAGGCATATGATTTCAGTAATTTACAAGAATTTCTTGATATTTATTACGATGGCGCTAGTGTATTAATCCATGAGCGAGATTTTTATGATATGACTTGGGCTTATATTAAAAAATTACATTCACAAAATGTACTCCATGCCGAAATATTTTTTGATCCACAAACTCATACGGATAGAGGCATTCAATTTTCCACCGTTATTACCGGTATTCATAAAGCTTTGGAAAATGCAGAAAAGGAATTTGGAATGTCCACAAAACTAATCATGTGCTTTTTACGACATTTAGATGAGGAACAAGCTTTTCAAACTCTGGAACAAGCATTGGAATACAAGGATTGGATTGTAGCTATCGGACTGGATTCTTCAGAAATTGGTCATCCCCCATCCAAATTTCAACGTGTTTTCGAAAAAGCTCAAGCCAGAGGATTTTTAACTGTTGCTCATGCCGGTGAAGAAGGACCGCCGGAATATGTTTGGGAGACACTAAATCTATTAAATGTTACACGAATTGATCATGGAAACCGTGCTTTGGAAGACGATACTTTAGTACAATTACTTGTACAAAAACAAATTCCTTTAACAGTATGCCCACTATCAAATCTAAAATTAAGAGTAGTTGATAAATTAGAAAATCATCCTCTTAAAAAGATGATGAATAACGGATTATTAGTTACGATCAACTCTGACGATCCGGCATATTTTAGGGGGCAATTGAACGATAACTATTTGAAATTGTCTAAAGCTTTACGTTTAACAATAGATGATATTTACCAACTAGCCAAAAACTCGTTTACAGCAAGTTTCCTGTCTGATTCTGAAAAATTAAGCTATATAAAAAAAGTAGATGACTACGAAAAGTAAAGCTAATTCCGCTACCTTTATTAATTGGAAAAGATATAACAAAAACGGTCAAATTGAGTTAACAGACTTTTCAAGTAAAGACAATTTTATTATTAAAGGAAATAATTTATCTACACTTAAGTCACTTGTTCAAATCTTTAAAGGAAAAATCAAATTAATTTGTATAGATCCACCATATAATACTGGCGGTAATAAGTTTAATTATAACGATAATTTCGGACATAGCGCTTGGCTAACTTTTATGGAAGATCGCTTGGAAGTAGCTCGCAAATTGCTGACCGAAGATGGCATAATTTATATTCATTGCGATGATCGTGAAAATGCCTATTTAAAGATACTATGTGATGAAATATTTGGTCGAGAACACTTTATTACAAATTTAATATGGCGAAAAAAAGCCGGAGGCGCAAACGATAGCCACGATATCGCTGTTGAGCATGAATACATTTTAGCATATCGTAAAAATAAAAATGGTATTTACAAAATTCCACTTGATGCCAAAACAACAGCATCTTATAGACTTGAAGATGAAAAGTTAAATACTCATGGCAAGTATAAAATCAAGGATTTGAATGATCCAAGTTTAAGCGACAGTTCGGGATTGCATTTTGATATTAAATGTCCGGATGGAACTATACTTAAGGCAAATGAAAATCAATGGAAATGTAATAAGAAAACCTTTGAGGAGAGGTTGAGTGATAATCGTATTATCTTTAAGAAAGTTAAAATTCAATGGAAAGTATATTATAAAATATATTTAAACGAACAACGTGGCAAATTAAATTACGATAAAGATGGAAAGTTAATTTTGCGCGGTAGAAATTTATCTTCAATTTTATATAATGTCGCTCTCAATAAGGATGGAACTACTGATATAAAAAACCTATTTGATGGTGAAAAACCATTTAGTTATCCCAAACCGGTTAAACTGCTAAAAACACTAATACAATCTGCTTCAAAACCGGGTGATATAGTTTTAGATTTTTTTGCCGGTTCAGGTACAACTGCGCAGGCAGTTTTGGAATTAGCGGAATCCGGTGATAAGCGTCAATTCATATTAATTGAACAAATGGACTATATAAATGATGTAACAGTACCAAGAATCGTAAGATCACTGGATTTATATAATTCCAAAGACTCTTTTGTATATTGTGAATTACAACAAGATGAAAAATCCAAAGTTTCATCAAAATCAAAAACATTTACAACAAAACTTTACGCGCATTAGAAGTGAAATACCAAGATATTCTTAAGATTGTTTTAACAAAGGAAGAAATCATCACAGCTATTACTAAGGCGAAGGAGCAAAATTTCATTGACAATTTGCGAGATAGACACATCAACGTCCAATTTGACAGTAAGCTGCGTGGTTACATCGGAGAAATTGCTTTAAAAAAATGGTTCATTGAAAATGGCATTGAAATAACCACGATAAATTATTTCGAAGAAGACATTGGAATGGACGTTGATTTTGAATACAAGGGTTTAGATTTGGAACTGAAAACTTCTTTAATCCCCGATGCTGATAAAACACTGCAAAATGTCTTCAATAAACGTGATATAAAACTTATTAGGCGGACTCGCAAAATTGAAGATCTAAAAAGTGATATTCATATACAAATCTATTATGATCAGCAGACAAATAAGAAGGATCAGTGGCTCCAGGAACAGGATATCGACTTAAATTCAACTGATTTGGAATATTTATATAATGCTTTTCTGGCAAAAACATATATCACAAAAACATATCTCGTTGGATGGATTGACAAAGACACTTTGATAGAGAGAATCAATAAATTAAAAGGTTATGAAAAATCATGGAGACATGCTCACCGTCGTTTTTGGGTATGCAAATTAAAGGAATGCTTACCCCCTCTATCGCTGATAAAATATCTTAATGAAAAATAGCAAATGGAATATATAGTACAGACAAGTTCTGAACCTCTTCGTGCTCGCCAAAACACCATTATCAAGACAGGTTATGAATCTGTCCCTACATAATAGCGTAGATTATGACAAATACACATAAAAAATACCCACGCCGCAAACAAAATCGCTTGCGCATATGGGATTATTCCACACCACATTGGTATTTTGTGACAATTTGTACGCAAAATCATCGCGAATGGTTTGGCAATATTGATGAAGGTAAAATGCATTTAAATGAATTTGGAGGAATTGTCCAAAAACAATGGCTATGGTTAAAGGGAAAATATAATTATATTAATTTAGATGAATTTATTGTGATGCCGAATCATTTTCATGGAATTATAATCATAACCGAAGACAACGTAGGGGCAGGTCGTGACCTGCCCGAAAATATTGTACAACGTAAAAAACGGACAAGTCCCGACTTGTCCCTACAGAAATCTGTTAAAATTAAATCATTATCAGAATTAATTGGTGTTTTTAAAACCACATCATCAAAATTAATCCATAGATCCGGTTTCCCTGATTTTTCATGGCAACGATCTTACTACGACCATATAATTCGGAAAATATTAACTTTCTGAACAATATATAGAATGCAAAAACTCTTTTTAGAATCCCAGCGTTTATTTCTGAGGGAATTTACCAATGATGACCTTAAAAATTTATTCAGCTTGAATAGTAACCCCGAAGTAATGAAGCATATTGGAAGAAAACCAGTTACGGATATTGAAGAATGTAAAAAAACGATTGAACAAATTAGAGACTATTATAAAAAACATAATGGTTTTGGCGTATGGGTAGCTTATAAAAAAAGTAATAATAAATTTGTTGGTTTTTTTGTTTTACAGTATCTTGATAATACCAAAGAAATTGAAGTCGGTTTCAGAGTAATGAAAAAATATTGGGGTAAAGGATATTCGACAGAAATGACAAACGAACTCATCCAATATGGATTTATACAAAAGAATTTAAATAAAATCGTCGGAATAACACATTCTGATAATATTGCTTCACAAAAAGTATTACAAAAAGCCGGATTGACATATATTAAAAAAGCTCATTTTTATAAAACTGACGTAATGTATTTTGCAATTTATGCAGAAGATTTTCAATCTAAAATAACGTAGGGACAAATTTTAGATTTATCATTGTATCTAAACAAAAAAGGGACAGGATTAGATCCTGTCCCTACAATAAATATCAGTACGGTATTTTATTAAATTTCCTGAAGTTCTTTTTCTTTCTCTTCTTGATGCTTATTTAATTTTTCGATATACTCATCAGTTATTTTCTGGATTTCTGCTTCAGCATCATGAACTAAATCTTCTGAGATATTTTGCTCATCCCCAAATTGCTTTATTTGGTGAATTGCATCACGACGTACATTTCTGATTGATACTCGGCCATTTTCAATTAATTCATGAACATACTTAATAAGTTCACCTCTACGTTCTTCAGAAAGTGGTGGAATTGGTACATTTACAACACTACCATTATTATTTGGTGTTAAACCAAGATTATTCTCCATTATAGCTTTTTCGATTAATGGAATTAATGTTTTTTCGTATGGTTGAATTACTATTAATCTTGCCTGAGGTACTGATATATTTGAAACTTGGTTTAAAGGTGTTATGACACCATAATAATCAATAGAAATGGAATTGAATATATCAGGGTTGGCTCGCCCGGTTCTCACTTTCGCCAATTCCATATCAACATGTGAAATTGCCTGAACCATGCGGTGTTTGGTATCAATTTGAATATCTTTTAACATTTTTACTCCGACACTAAGGTACCAATATTACTACCCAATATTATTTGTTTCAAGTCTCCAGTATTATTGATATTGAATACTTTAATAGGCAACAAATTTTCCCTGCAAAGGGTAATTGCAGTCATATCCATAACTCTTAAATTATCTTCTAATACTTTCTTGTATGATACTTTATCATATTTTTTCGCGTTCCGATGTTTTACCGGATCCATGTCATATACACCATCAACTTTGGTTCCTTTTAGCATGATTTCTGCACTTAATTCGGTAGCTCTTAAAGCTGCCGCTGTATCTGTACTAAAATATGGATTCCCTGTTCCGCCGGCTATGATAACAATCCGTCCTTTTTCAAGATGTCTTATCGCTCTGCGACGAATATACGGTTCAGAAATTTTATTGACTGAAATAGCTGATAACGTACGTGTATCACATCCGATCTTTTCCAAAGCGTCTTGCATTGCGATGGAGTTCATTATAGTTGCTAACATTCCCAAGTAATCACCGGTTACACGATCCATGCCACGGTCGGCTGCGTTAATACCGCGGAAGATATTACCGGCACCGATTACAACTCCGATGCTTACTCCAAGATCATGAATTGATTTGATTTCTTGTGCTAAGATTGAAGCGCGATTTGGATCTATACCAAAACCCTGTTTACCGGCGAGAACTTCCCCGCTTAATTTTAGCAGGACCCGCTTGTAAACAGGGTTAGACATATAAATTATAAATTTTAATCTATTTCACCAACCGCAAAACGCGAGTAGCGGTTGAGAGTAATATTCTCACCTAAAGTGGCAATAGTTTCGGTTACTAAATCTTTGATTTTCTTATCAGAATCTTTTATGTAAACTTGTTCCAAAAGACAGTTTTCTTGAAAATATTTATTTAATTTTCCATCAACAATTTTCTCAACAACATTGTCAGGTTTTCCGGTTGCTTTTGCTTGCTCTATGTAAATTTCCTTTTCACGAGTTATAATAGATTTTGAAATATCTTCACGAATTATGGCAATTGGATTTGTTGCGGCTATTTGCATTGCAATATTTCTTGCTAAAGCAACAAATCCATCAGTTCTCGCTACAAAATCCGTTTCACAACCTATATCAAGTAAAACACCTAATCTTCCCCCATGATGAATATATGAATAGATCAATCCTTCTTTTGCGGATCTTGAGCTTTTCTTTGCTGCTTTGGCAACACCGGATTTTCTCAAGTTATCAATTGCTTTTTCAATATCCCCATTTGCTTCAACTAAAGCTTTTTTACAGTCCATCATTCCAGCACCGGTTTTTTCACGTAATTCTTTTACTCTTTTCGCGTCAATATTCATTTCTTTTCAGATTCCTTTGTAACCTTTTTTACTGTAGTCTTTTTAGTAGTTTTAGCAGTAGCTGTCTTTTTGCTAGTTGTCTTAGTTTTTGCAGCTACTTTTGTTGCAGGTTTCTTTGCTGCAACTTTTGGCTTAGTTTTTGTAGTTAACTTTTTCTTTGCCTTTTTCTCCGCCTTAGGCTTTTCAATTACTTTTACTTTTTCCGGTTTTTCATCAGCTTGAGCTGTTTTATGGACTTTTTTATCGCTCTCAGATATTTTAACTACTTTTACTTCTACATCATCCACAGTTGTATCTTTACCCACTTCTTCAGATTTTGCGACAATAGTTTCATCTTTCTTAATTACTTCAGATATATCCTCTTCTTTTGTAGCATTCTCGTTCCTTACTTCCAAAATTGTATCTACAAGTGCAGATATTATAATTTGGATTGCCCTGACAGAATCGTCATTGGCTGGAATTGGATAAGTTACAATCCGTGGGTCACAATTTGTGTCAACCATTGCAATTACAGGAATTTCTAACTTAATCGCTTCTAAGAGTGCAGTTATTTCTCTATCAACATCAACAATTACAACTGCATCCGGTAGGCGTCTCATATCTTTAATACCACGATGTTGATCTGACAACTTAAGTCTTTCGCGGTTCAACATCTGAACTTCTTTTTTTGTCAGATTTTCATAAATACTGGAACCTTCTTTCTCAAGTGCCTTTAATCTTTTAATACTTTTCTTAATCGTTGAGAAATTTGTGAGAGTTCCGCCTAACCATCGTTCTACGATATAAAACATACCACATCTATCGGCTTCTTGTTGTACAATATCTTTTGCCTGTTTCTTCGTTCCTACGAAAAGGATTTCTCCATTCTTTCCAATAACTTTCTTTATAAAATCAATTGCCGTATTCAGATGTTTTATTGTTTCTTCAAGATTGATGATATGCACACCATTTCGTTCCATTAAAATGTATGGTTCGTAATTAGGATGCCATTTGCGAGTTACATGACCAAAATGTGCTCCGGTACCTAGTAAATCTTTAAAACTAACTTGTTCTGCCATATTATCTCTTTGAATATTGGAAACGCTTACGCGCACCAGGTTGTCCATATTTTTTACGTTCAACTTTACGAGCATCACGAGTTAAAAAACCGGCCTGTCGCAATGGTACACGAAAATCTTCATTAATTTGTAATAATGCACGGGCGATCCCTAACCGAATAGCTCCCGCTTGACCTGTTAATCCGCCCCCTGTAACATTAACCTTGACATCATAGCCATCTACATCACCTATTACTTCGAAAGGTTGACGTACAATAGTTGCTAAAGTCGGGCGACCAAGATAATCTGTAAATGGTCTATTATTAATTAGAATATTACCTTTACCGGAACTTAGATAGACACGCGCTATTGATCTTTTACGCCTACCCGTTCCTTGAAAAACTGCTTGTGTCATTTAATATCCACTACTTTGGGTTGTTGTGCATGGTGAGGATGATCGGTTCCCGCGTAAACTCTAAGATGACCTAAAATTTGTCGTCCTAAACGATTGTGCGGTAACATTCCTTTCACTGCATTTGTAATAATTCTTTCCGGATATGTGGTTTTCAAATGCTTAAATGATGTGGTTTTTGCACCACCGGGATAACCGGAATGTTTAAAATATTCTTTCTGTTCCTCTTTAGCGCCGGAAACTCTAATTTTTTCCGCATTTATAACAACTACACAATCACCCATATCCATATGAGGAGTAAAATGCGGTTTATGTTTTCCGCGCAGTAATTGCGCGATGCGACTGGCAAATCGACCGAGAATTTGACCCTTGGCATCAGCTATCCACCAATCATGCTGAATTTCAGATTTTTTAATTGTTGTTGTTTTCATAATTTTTGTTTCGATAAAAGCCAAGAAAACTATACTTTTTTATATAAGATAGTCAATGAAATTATTAGAGATTTTTTAAGAGAATAATATCAAATTATAAATAGAAAATTGTTTCAAATTTTTACTACTGATCCCTTAACAATCGTGTATATAATTTTACCAAATAATTCTTCACCAATGTATGGAGAATTTATTGATCTAGAATTGATATCATCTTTTGTAAATGTCCAACTTACTTTTGGATCAATTATGGTAATTTCAACCGGTGTGCCATCGGCGAATAAATCTTGTTCAAATTCCATAATTTTACGCGGTTTTATTGTCAATAAATCAATTAGTGATTCAATTTTCATTCCATTCTCTTTGACAAGAATTTTATTGACGGCTCCAAAACAACTCTCTAATCCTATCATTCCAAACGGAGCCAAATCAAAAGGTGCTTCTTTTTCTTCAATAGTATGTGGAGCGTGATCGGTTGCAATGCAGTCGACAGTGCCATCGCTAAGAGCGGTGATTAGTGCTTTCCTATCATCTTCGGTTCTAATTGGGGGCGCAACTTTTAAATTTGTGTTATAAGTAATTAGCGCTTCATCATTGAAATATAAATGATGCGGTGTAACCTCCGCTGTCACTTTTTGGAATACCGATTTATACTTTTTGATTGCCTCAACACTTTTCTTGGTACTTACGTGCGGAATATGGAGAGTTGAATTGGTTGATTGAGCTATTTGCAAATCGCGTTGTACCATTGCTGATTCAGCAATATCGGGATTGCCGGACAAGCCCAGTTTGGTAGAAATTACGCTTTCGTTCATTACACCTTCGTTTCTGAGTAGTACATCTTCAGCGTGGTTAATAATCGGTACATTGATCATTCCGGCATACTCCAAAGCTAATCGCATAACATAGGCGTTTTGCAGTGGGATACCATCATCGCTAAAAGCGACTGCACCTTCCGTTTTCATAGCGCCCATCTCTGCGATTTCTTTCCCCTGCTGACCTTTTGTAATTGCGCCTATCGGATGGATATATATCGGCGTTTCATCTGACTTTTCAACTATAAATCGAATTGATTCGGGGTCATCAAGCGGCGGATTGGTATTTGGCATAACGCAAACTCTGGTGAAGCCACCTGCCAGGGCAGCTTTTGCACCGGTTTGCAGAGTTTCTTTGTCTTCCCGACCCGGCTCCCGAAAATGTGCATGAATATCACAGAATCCATGAGTAACGATAAGCCCCGAGCAATCAATAATTTCTGCTCCACCGGGAGCTTTAATATCCCCTACTCCATTAATTTTTCCATTTGTTATAAGAACATTTCCATTAATAATTTTCTGTTTAACCGGATCATAAACAGTTCCATTTTTTAGTAATACATTTTTATTTAATTTATTTATTTTCATATACCTACCTACATTAAACTGCTTCTTGTTTTCCACCTAACAATAAATATAAAATCGCCATTCTACTTGCAACGCCGTTTAAAACTTGGTCCAAAATAATCGCTTGCGAACTATCGGCAACATTACTATCAATTTCTACTCCCCTATTCATCGGACCGGGATGCATAATCACTAATTTTTTATCATGACGTTCGAGCCGTTCATGAGTTATTCCAAACAAACTTCGATATTCTCTTGTAGATGGAAAAAGCCCGACCCCCATTCTTTCCATTTGAATTCGTAAAACATTAATTGCATCTGCCCAATCCATAACTTCATCAATATTATAAGATACGTTAACACCTAATTTTTCAATATCTTTTGGGATAAGAGTTGCCGGACCACAAAGTGTTACTTCTGCGCCTAAACTTGTCAATCCATGAATATTACTAAGTGCAACGCGACTATGTAAAATATCCCCAATAATGCCGATTTTTAATCCTTTAATTTTTCCAAAATGCTCTTTTAAACTCATGATATCTAAGATAGCTTGAGTTGGGTGCTCGTGCGTTCCATCACCGGCATTTATGACGACTGCATCAACAAATTTTGTTAAATGCAACGGTGCACCGGGATAGGGATGGCGCATAACAATTGCATCAATTTTCATTGCCTCGATATTTTGCACGGTATCCTTAAAACTTTCACCTTTTTTTACACTACTTGATGATGCTGAAAAATTGACTGTATCAGCGCTCAATCGTTTTTGAGCTAATTCAAAACTTATACGAGTTCTGGTTGAATCTTCATAAAATAAATTGACAATAGTTTTACCTTGTAAAGACGGTACTTTTTTGATTGGTCGCTCCAAAACTTCACGGAATCCGAAAGCGGTTTCAATAATGGTTTCTATATTTTCAGCGGGATATCCTTCTAATCCAAGTAAATGTTTTTCTTTTATCATTTTGCATCTCCGTCGGAATAAATCAGCTGAACTGCATCTTGACCATCAATCTCTTTCAGTAGAACTTTAACATGTTCCCCACAATGTGTCGGAAAATTTTTGCCGACAAAATCAGCACGTATCGGCATTTCGCGATGACCGCGATCAACCAGGACTGCTAATTGTATTTTCGCTGGTCTTCCAAAAGATAACAGTACTTCTATCGCGGCACGGATAGTTCTTCCTGTAAATAACACATCATCAACCAAAACAACAGTTTTATCATCAAGGGAAAAAGGAATATCTGTACTTTTTACTTGCGGGACGACCAAACGCTCACGGAAATCATCGCGGTGAAATGTAATATCAACTAATCCGATTGGAATATCTTCGTTGGTTTGCTGAAAAATTGACTTCTTTAGGCGCTTTGCGAGCGGTTCACCACGCGTAATTATACCAATCAATGCAAGATCTTGTGGGCCATCATTTCGTTCGAGAATTTCGTGCGCAATACGAGTGACTGACCTCCCGACCGAAGTCACATCCATAAGCTGTTTTACTACCGGTGCAACCATATTTCCTCCCAAATTTTTTTTAGAAAAAAACCTCCGGGCAGAATGATTTACATTTCAGCAAATCCTTCTGAACAAAGGTTCAGTTCTCTGCCCTTCCCGTCTCACAGGACCGGATTAAAGGGTATTTTCGGGTGAAAAGTTAATGCAGTATTTCAAGAATTAAAATACTAAGTTTCAAGATTTAGAGAAAAAGTTATTTTAATTAAAGAATGAAAAAATTAATGAATTAAAATTATGAAATATTCAAAATTCAACATATAAAATTCAAAATTTCTGATTTCTGATTTCTGATTTCATATTTCTTATGATTTTTTCTGCAATTTTTCCAACATTATGCTCTTCTGTTAAATCAATTTCCAAATCAATTGGTTCATTCTTAAACCAAGTAAGTTGTTTTTTTACATATTGACGAGTTCTTATATTTATTTCATCGGTCATATCTTGATAGCTCAAATCACCATTCAAATATGAAATAACTTGTTTGTATCCGATTGAATCTAATGGATGGACATCCTTTACATCATATTTTGTAAGAAGTGTTTCCACTTCTTTGATCAATCCGTATTTCAACATTTGTTCGGTCCGTTTACAAATTCGCTCAAATAACAAATCTCTTTCCATTGTTAGCAAAACAGAAAATAAATTTAATTTTGATTGATTTTCTTTTTTCTGTTTTGCAAAATGCTCGGATGGAGTTTTACCAGTAAGTTCATAAATCTCCAATGCACGTACTAACCTTTTTTTATTATTGATATGAACTATCTTTGCATATTCCGGATCAATTTCATTTAAGTGATCAAACAAATATTGAGGATTATTATCATATTCCTTTTCCAATGCTCCGCGAATCTTCAAATCAGAAATGCTCTCTTCAAATATACCTTCATGTAAAGCACGGTAATATAATCCTGCTCCACCGCAAATAATTGGTTCATGATTTCTCTGCCGAATATCAACAATAACTGCATTGACCAACTTAGCATACTCTCCGGCTGTTACCACTTTATCTGGTGATCGAATTCCAAATAAATGATGGCGTACATTCCGCATTTCCGTAATTGTAGGTTGTGCTGTTCCAATTTCCATACCAAAATAGATTTGGCGTGAATCCAAACCGATTACTTCACCATTTATTTGCTTGGCTAATTCAATCGCAATCGGTGTTTTACCAATTGCGGTGGGACCGACTATTGTTACTATTTTAGAATTATCTTTCATTTTCAGATTTTAATAACCCCCTGAATCCCCCTTTTGAAAAGGGGGACTAACAAATTTTCAGTAAACCAAGAAGTCTCCCTTATCAAAGGGAGATTTAGTTTATCCATCGTAACTTTAGTGAAGATGGAAGGGATGTTAGTTACGATGGTGGTTTTACCAATTGCCGTAGGACCAATTATTGTCAAAATCTTTTGTTGCATTGATATAAATTACTGATTCTAAATGACTATTATTAATCGGAATATTATGTTAATTTTTATTATGATACAGCTGGATATTCTGATAATTGTAGTAATGAGTTCTGCAGATCAATTATAAGTTATAGGGATAAAATGAACGAATCGTATGCCAAGGTACTTCTTGCCTTCATCATCAGTCTTACTGGCATATTGCTTTATAATACTCTTACCTATGGTCACGATTGGGGAGGCGACTTCTCAGCATATATCATGCAGGCAAAAAGCGTCGCAGAAGGTTCACTTTGTGAATTAATCAAAGCTAACCGTTTTACAATACAGCAATCATTGCCCTCCCTTGGGCCTGTTGTCTATCCATGGGGATTTCCTGTCATGTTATCTCCATTTTATGCAGTTTTCGGACTGAACATGATCGCTTTAAAGGTGGTAGGTGTCATTTCCTATCTGATTTTTCTTTTACTGCTTTGGTTTGGGTTCCGAAAATATCACTCATACTTGTGGTTGTATAGTCTGGTATGTCTTTTTTCCCTGAACCCCTTCCTGCTGAAGTTCTTGAACAATATTCTTTCCGACATCCCCTTTATGCTGTTTTCGACTTTCACTATGTTATTTATAGGAAAGCTATTCGTTGAAGGAAGGCGTATTATTTCTCCTGCTTGTGACAGTATTCTCCTAGGAGTCTCAATAGCCGCAGCTTTCTTCATTCGAAGTAATGGCATTTTACTTCTTGTAACACTCGGCATCACGCAGTTCATTACAATAGCTCATAGGCTCTCGCGAGTTGAAACAGTAAATGACAGCTGGTCATCCACCATCAAAAGTTTTTTTTCGCCGAATCGCACTACAATACAAAATATCTGCATCAATTTATTGCCCTATTTTTCTTTTCTAGGTGTATTATTGTTATGGCGAGCCTTTTTACCGGAGGGCGGCTCATATCCTATGGACCATCTGGGCATGATATCGGTGTACAACATCAAACTCCATTTGCGCTTTTACTTTGAACTACCATCTGAATTTTTTACCGGAGTACCTTTTCACTACCTGCTGTATGGTGCAAGCATTCCTTGCGCTATCGTAGGTCTGTCTAGACGTTTCAGACATGATTACCACATTGTCGTATACCTAATTCTAACCTTTTCTCTCTATATCTTCTGGCCAGCGATTCAAGGATTCCGGTTTCTATTTCCAATTCTTCCGTTCTATTATTCATTTGTGCTTAGTGGCCTGGAAACATTCCAAGGTGGTGCAAACACGATAGAGCGTGCATTGCGAAGATTGGTTTGTCTTCTTCCTATAGTTTTTGTTCTTTCATACTTCGGGATGAACTCAATAAGTGGTGCAAAAAAAAATATCATCGACAATCGCGAATCCTCCTCAGGACCATTCACCACAATCTCGACAAACATGTTTTCATTTATTGAGCAAAACACAGAAGCAGAAAGTACCGTGATCTTCTTTAAACCTCGTGTAATGAGAATGCTAACAGGCCGAAGATCCCTGATGACAAACAAAATGAAAGAACTTTCCCGTGGAGACTACTTGTGCCTGTATCTCAAAGGTGGAACAATTGACCAGGTGACCCCTGATACAATCATACGCCTCTCGGAAGAGGGAGCCGCCCGGCTAATCTATGAGAACAGTGAATTTAGAGTATATCGGTTGACGGAGGGGACATAGGGAACTCCATAACAACGCCTTGCACACGGACAGGACGGGGATTTCGCTATTGTCGGTGTGTGCTTTCCATCCCCCCGTTGAGATTGGTCGTTAGACGGCATTCAGGTCTTATTATTAGTATATCATATTAATTGGGAGTAATAAAGATGAAAAAAAGAACATTAGTTACTGGTGGAGCAGGTTTTCTTGGTTCACATCTTTGTGAAATATTGTTAAATACCGGGAATGAAGTTATATGTGTTGATAATTTTTTTACAGGAAGTAAAAGAAACATATTGAATTTAATTAATAACCCATACTTTGAGGTTATTAGGCATGATATTACTTTTCCTTTATATTTTGAAGTTGACGAAATTTTTAATCTTGCATGTCCTGCTTCACCAATAAATTATCAAATTGATCCTGTGCAAACGACTAAAACTTCGGTTCATGGTGCTATAAATATGCTGGGTTTAGCAAAAAGATTGAAAATAAAAATTCTTCAAGCATCGACTAGTGAAGTATATGGAGATCCAGAAATTAATCCCCAAGTTGAGGAATATTGGGGTAAAGTTAATCCGATTGGGACCCGTTCCTGTTACGATGAAGGGAAGAGATGTGCAGAAACTTTGTTTTTTGATTATCACAGGCAAAATAAACTAAAGATCAAGGTAGTTAGAATTTTTAATACTTATGGACCTAATATGCAACCTAATGATGGTAGAGTTGTAAGTAATTTGATAGTTCAATCTCTTAAAGGAAATGATATAACAATTTATGGGGATGGTAGTCAGACAAGAAGTTTTTGCTATGTTGATGATTTAATTGATGGATTGATAAAAATGATGAATTCAGATGATAAAATAATAGGACCTATTAATCTTGGAAACAAGGAAGAAACTACAATAAAAGAACTTGCAGAAATGATTTTAAAACTTACAAATTCTAAATCAAAAATAGTTTACAAACCACTACCAGCAGATGATCCTAAAGTTAGATGTCCTAATACTGATAAAGCAAAAAATATATTAAAATGGCAAGCAAAAATTTCTTTAGAAGTAGGATTGAAAAAAACTATAGAATATTTTGATAATCTCCTAAAAGGTAAAGAAATATATTCTTAAAGAACAAATTAATTATCTTAATTGTATTGAAATTTTTATGATTGCTTTAAAAGGAGGGTTAAATTGAAACTATCGGTTGTGATACCTGCGTATAATGAGATTAACACTATTGAGGAAATAATTTTTAAAGTCCAGGAAGTAGATTTAGACAAAGAAATAATTATTGTTGATGATGGATCAACAGATGGAACTAAAGAATTTTTGTTAAAATTACAGAAAAGTGAAGGAAAAGTTAAATTAAATAAAATAAATGAATTTATTAATGTTGATAATATTAGAATATTTTTCCAAGAAATCAATAAAGGTAAAGGTGCTGCTCTAAATAGAGGTTTTAAGGAAGTTCAAGGAGATATTGTTATTGTTCAAGATGCTGATCTTGAATATGATCCTCGTGAATATCAAAAATTGATGCAACCAATTGAAGAAGGATTTGCTGATGTAGTATATGGTTCAAGATTTATAGGAGGTTCTCCACATAGAGTATTGTTCTTCTGGCATTCTATTGGTAATAGGTTTCTTACTTTTTTATCTAATATGTTTACAAACTTAAATCTCACTGATATGGAAACCTGTTATAAAATGTTTAAAAGGGAAGTAATAAATAAAATTGAGATTAAAGAAAACAGATTTGGAATTGAACCTGAGATAACTGCTAAAATATCAAAAATGGATATAAGAATTTGTGAAGTTGGTATTTCGTATTACGGGCGAACTTTTAAAGAAGGGAAAAAAATTGGATGGAAAGATGGATTAAGTGCATTAAGATCAATATTTAAATATAATTTACTAAAAGGAATATAACTTTGACTAATAAGGTTACGCGTGGTTCAAGCTCTCGATAAATATTATTTCTTTCAGAACTATCCTAATCTATTTAATAGTTCAACAACAATATGTTTTTACCTTCCTAAACCGATTTTAATCAATTTAGCAATATATAATTCACTTGGTAAAAAAGTTTCTACCTTGATAAATGAAGAAATGTCAGTGGGAATTCACTGCATTGATTGGAATCCGTCAGAGTTACCCATAGGAAATTATTATTATAAGTTAGAAATACCGGAATTCACTGAAACTAAAAAGTTAATAATTAATAAGCAAGCACCCAACATATGATAGTACAGCACACATAACTACAGAAGCGGTCGCGATCAGGCTAATCAGAATAAAAAGTAATGTAACACTTGACAATTGTTGGTAGTCAGTTTTCATTAAATCCTCTTCTTTATGATTTTATCTAACTAATTTTTGTACAATTCAGGTAATATAGTTGTTCCGGTTTTCGATTGAGTGCTTTACTACTATTATTAATCGGAATATTAGGTTAATTATTACCAACATATATTTTTTAAATTTTTATAATATTGGCGATTAATTTAGAGGCACTATGAATCAACAAAATGATCTAAAACTAATTGATAATTTAACAGCAGAACTATATAAATCTATTTGCTTTGAAGTTGATAATCGTCCACAGGTGGAAAGATTAAAAAAACTATTTATCCCAACTGCTAATATGATCAGAAATGATAGCGATTCGCCGGAAGTAATGACAGTTGATGACTTTATAAAATCATATTCCGAAAGACTAGCGGATGGTACTATCAAATCATTTTATGAAGGTGAATTGAATCATATAACTGAAATATTTGGTACGATTGCACATCGCTTTAGCACTTACGAAATAAAATTTGACTTAGATAATCCTGAACCTTTTTCCATTGGTATAAATAGTATTCAATATATCAGAATTGGGAAAAATTGGAAAATTTCCGGTATAGTTTGGAACAATCAAAACGATACTAATAAAATACCCGACAAGTATCTATCTGACTAATTAACACGTTCGCATAATATTTTCCTTCATCTAACAACAACTTTGATGTATCTCTGCCATAGTTGTAATTTTATATGTTCTCATAATCATTATTTAAATATGGAGTATTAACATGAATTTAGTCGAACGCATTAAAAACATCTTGTTAAGTCCTACCACCGAATGGGAAACCATTAAAAAAGAAGATCATATGATCTCCGATTTATTCACTCAATACGCCTTAAAATTAGCCGCTATTCCTGCACTCGCCGGGCTTATCGGGTTTACCTTGTTCGGATATTCTTAT
>JAUWFQ010000068.1 GCA_030606865.1 bacterium | reverse complement strand
CCAAGATAAATATAATAATATATGCAGTTCCAATTCGAAAAAATAGGCTTAAATAATTGCTAATATTAAATGATGAGTAGGTTAGTGCACTTCCTAGTAGTATTATTGTTATTGTCAGTAAATAAGATACAAAAAAGTTAATTATTTTTATCTTCTTGTAATATATTATAAGAGTAAAACTAAAAACGATTGCTAATATTGTATTACCAAGAAAAAAGTTTACTCCAGAAATAGCAATTAATGCGTAGCATAGGATATAATCAGTTAATCCAATCTTCTTATTATAAGAAAAATCATTCATTGTTCTTCTCTGTATTATTCAAAATGCTATGATATGTGTGGAGTGCGGTGTTGATTATTCTTGCTTTATCATTCTTTATTAATATTCTTCTTGTGGCATTTTTATCATCTATCTATTTTTTATTATTTTGATTAATGATTGAAGTGATTTTAACGGTTTATATAAATAATGAAATGGACCATATTTCTTCTTTTTCAATCTAGTTTTATAATTTTGTGTATTAACTGTTTTCGCTTGTTCAATTAGTTCATTATGTATGTATTTAGTCTCTTTATTGAAGCTGTCTAGTAGAAAAAGCATTTGTTCATACCTATATTTATTATCTTGTAGAACTGTGGCAGATAAACTATTTCCGTACAAATCTTTTCTATAAACACTCATTAATTCATCAAAATATTTTATTTTACCATGATGAGCGCACAAAAGTTGAAGAAAATAATCACCATTGAGAACTTTATTAAGCCATTTTGGTCGCTGGTGTAGTATTTTGGATCGATAAAGTATACTGGCGGTAGGAATAAACCAACCTTTTAATATATCCTCCATACCTAATACGGATGGTAAAGCAGCAGGTGCAAACAATCGTGGTCGCTTTTGTTTGTTTTCCCATAAAATAATAGCATCATGACAACACATTGAAAATTCAGGATTATCTTCTAAAAAATCCACTTGTTTTTGAAGTTTTAGAGGGTCAATCCAGTAATCATCTCCTTCGCATATTGCAGTGTATTTTCCCAGAGTGCGAGAGTACTGAAACTGTTCGGAGATGTCTACTTTTTTTGAATATTGGTTTTCTTTTTGATAAATTGGTTTAATAATACCAGGATATTCATTTTCATATTGCCGAATTATATTTGCTGTTTGATCAGTTGATGCATCATCATGAATTAATATCTCAAATGTAAAATTAGTTTTTTGCATTAGAAACCCTTCTAATGCGTTCCGAATATAGGCTTCGTGATTATAGGTAATACAGTTAATGCTTACTAATGGTTCAGTATTTTGTACATTATTCATTTTCTACTCTAATCACTCATTTAGTCCTGTCCAATTGTTTGAATATCTTATAAAGTTAGGATATTCTGGTATAGGTTACAAATAAACTAGTAAATAATATTATTTTATGTTTATTAACTTATACCAACCATTGAAGGTTTAATACGCTGGAAAAAGTGAAGATTAATAGAAAAAAAAACAGTATTATTGGAATAGTAGGGTTGTTTATTTCTCTAATTCTTATTGTCCGTTTCTCTTTAATTGTTGGATTCCTGATTGATTTCAGCAAATCTATAAGTAGAGACAATTCTTTTAATCCTAATACGGTTATTGAGATAAAGATATTATTTATATTTTTTATTTTGTTCATGACAATATTAAGTATGATTATTATTCTGGATTTGAAAAGAAATATTATCCAATATTTCAACACATATTTCCAAACTGATCAAGCAAAAAAAATATTCTTAGTAGATGATATTTGTAGTAAAAAACAACTTCCTCTGTATATATTAATAATTGGAACGCTGTTTGGTATTCTTATGCATCTTTATCTTTTAATATTGGGAGAACCTTCGTTTGAAGGCACAATGGAGAAGTCCAGTTCTCTTTTATTTCTATTTTCAGCAATTATTCTTATAATTTCAATCACAAGAATTAAAAAGGGACTTGTTCCATCTAGAAATTGGGGGAAAATAATATTTTCAATAATAATAATTTCTGGAATATTATTATTGATTTTTGGTGAAGAAATCAGTTGGGGACAACGGATTTTCGGTTGGGAGTCTTCTAGTGTTTTCACTGAACATAATTATCAGAACGAAATTAATGTTCATAACTTTTTTAACCCTATTTTTAAATATATTTATCCAATAGTTGGAATGGGTTCATTTATAGTTTTATTCTTCATGTGGATTTTTCCTAAAAAGCGGAAATCCTATTATTTTAAGTTATTTTTCCCTCATCCCAGTTTGTTCTTTTTGATTTTTATAATGGCATGTTCGTCTTTTTCTAGTGCCGGTGAAGAAATCTATGAACAATTATTTGCAATATTTGTTCTATTATATAGTTTTCGACTATTCATGTGTTTGAGTTTCCCCAAAATTGGCTTATCCAATCTTTAAACTATTTTTTATTTAAGTGTTTTTTTTCAATAAGCTGTTTACCAATGTATTCAGCTATTTCTTTATAACCTTTCTCATTTGGATGTCCATCATATTTATATAAGTATTCGGATTTATTTTGTAAACCAATAAAATGGTCAGTTAATTCTATATAGGGCAAGTTATTAATATTGGCGATTGAACGATAAGCGGGATCTATATTATTGTTTTTTTCGAAACATGAATTAAGGACATCACTAGGAGTCCTAATTACTACATGACCTATAAAGTAGTTCATTGGTATATTGATAAAAATGAGATCTGAATTATGTTTATTACAAATGTCCCTCATTTCTTTGAAGTCTTTTGTCATTTCTTGAATAGAATATTTAGTGGCTGGATGATTTGGATCATTAAAAATAATAATTCTATCAGGGAAATTAATGTAATAATCTAATAAACCGGGTTTTAGATTTCCGCTCTTAAATAAGCTCTGCACAGTATCATTAAGTGTGTAAAAACGAATATTTTGCCAATGATAAAAATCCTCTATCATTGAATTATTTGTTTTCTTCCAATGCGATGTTATTTCAACCGTTTGTGGTAATGAGAGAATATTTGTGAAAGAGTATTTCAAGTAACTTATAATAATTGATTTAATCTTCCCTGTATAGATTTTAAAAAATTCGGCATTATTAAAAACTTGATTCTTTGTGAAATTGTTTGAGAAAAGTTGAGCCAAATCATCCAATTGCAATACACCAACTAAAACTAAATCAGGATTTAATAGAGGAACAATCCTTTCCATGTGTTTTTTATATGTACTAGTATACAGTCCGGGTTGACCACAATTAATTACTTCTATATTATTATATCCATTAATAAGTAAATATTTTTCAAGCTTCTTTGGCCAACTATTTTCGATATTAACTCCCCATCCATAAGTCCAAGAATCTCCAAAGCACAAAATCCTGTAATTATTCCCTTTCTGTATATTGATTTCGTTGTCTCGAAGGCCTATGCTGTTTATATTTACTTCAAAATCAAATTCTATAGTTTGATATCTTGCTCTACTGTTGGGTTCAAAAATTAGTTTTTCTTGGTTATTAAATTTTTCTGATATATTGTTTGATAATAATCCTATAATACTATTGGTAATAACAAAAACAGAAAATAGTATTCCTGTGAATGCTGTTGAGAGAATTATATTTTTGGATTTTTCAATTAATTTATTTTTCTGGATTAGATAAATAAATATTATTCCACTTATAAATATAAACGAATATATCCAATAAAATACAATATTTTGCCCATGTGAGAATAATTGTGTATTACCATAGATTAAATAATAACTGATTGGATTCCAAAATAAAAGTGCTAAAGAAATAAAGAATGTATATATCCAGTTATTCGATTTCATAATCAACCCTTTTTAATTATTAACCAATCAGTTCCTTTATGTATTGAAAAGTAGCTAATCCACAGTTTGTCATAAGGAGGGTAGTGTATAGTGTTTTATTCCAATTCATATTCATTCAAATAACTCTTTATTTGTTCACTGTCATTAAACATTAAAATGTCAATTATAGAAAGCCAAGGAACAAATTCGTGATTAAATTGAGCATATTCTATTTTTTTGGATTTAATGAATTTTAAATCTATTCCTTCTCTTTTAAATTCCTCTTTATCATACAGTTCTTTGCCACCTATCGAATTTATGTAGATGTCGGTATCTAAAATTTTGCATGTTTCTAAGACTCTATCTTGCGATTTAAGTTTGGGATCTATATCCAAACTTGAAGAAAGAATAATTTGCGTTTTAATATCAAAACTAGAGCACAATTCGACGACTGAAAAATGTAAAAAGTCAAATAAATTATTAATTTCCTGCATAAATAAACGTCTGACAAGAGTGTAGTTTTGTGAAAAGAAGGGTGCTTTTTTGTATAAAGATTGAATTTGTCTCAATATCCTAATTCTTTCTTTGATTGAGTTATCAGCTAAATATCTGAGATTAACATTTAAATAGTTATTATCCTTTTTAATAGGTATAGAAAATACCCTGTCAGTTCCATTATCTAAAATTCTATTTCTGTTAAACCACCCTCTTTTTGTGTATTGCATATCATCACAAATAACAAATTTATCCACAGAATTTATCAATTGGTAATATCCAATGTAAGCACAAAAATAGGGTTGCATAATTGCTATTTTCATAATGTTTTATCTTATTAAATCAACAACGCGTTTTATAGCTTCACTTTCGATATCCGGATAGATTGGTAAACAAATCACCTGTTCAGAAATTCTATTTGCAACAGGTAAATTTTCAGATTTGGCAGAGTCTAGCCCTTTATAAGAAGAAAAATTACTAATAAGCGGGTAGTAATATCGTCTACCAAAGATATAATGTTCTATTAATTTTACATATAAATCATCACGACTTAGACCATATTTTTCTTGATTAACAAATATCGGGAAATAAGCGTAATTATATTTCACTCCTTCAATATTTTTTAAGAAACTTATCCCTTCCACATCTTTTAATAAATCACGATAAGTATCATCAATAATTTTGCGTTTTGCGATTTTTTCATTAATTGTTTTTAATTGTAATAAACCATAAGCAGCCTGTAATTCATTCATTTTAGCATTAATGCCGGGAGCAACAACAGTAGTTTCGTCAGCGAAGCCAAAGTTTTTTAAAAAATCGATACGTTTTTTTGTTTTTTCATCATGACAGATAATTGCTCCACCTTCAATTGTATTAAAAGTCTTAGTCGCATGGAAGCTGAGAATAGATAAATCGCCATAGTTTAAAATAGAATTTTCATTTTTTTCAACTCCAAACGCGGGTGCAGCATCATATATTACTTTTAATCCGTAAGTATCGGCAATTTCTTGTATTTTTTCAACATTACAAGGACTTCCATAAACGTGGACAGGAACAATAGCAGTTGTTTTAGCCGTAATAGCAGCTTCAATTCTTTCGGGGTCAATAGTACAATATTCTGGTTCAATGTCTGCAAAGACCGGTTTAATGCCATTCCACCATAAAGCATGTGTAGAAGCAACAAAACTATATGGAGTCGTAATAACTTCTCCGGTTATTTTTAATTCTTGTAATGCAGTAATTAGAGCTAGGGTACCATTTGTAAAAAGCGAAATATATTTTACACCAAGAAATTCGGCTAGTTTTCTTTCAAATTCTTGATGGAAATTACCATCATTGGTTATCCATTTACTTTCCCAGATTTGTTCAAGGTAAGTGATCAAATCTTTCAGTGGAGGAAGGGATGGAGATGTTACATAAATAGGTTTATTCTCTTTTGTGCTCATTTTATCTTTTATATTCCTAATTTGTTAAGGATTATTTCTTTTAGGGTAAAGTAACTATTTAACTTAAAGATTTCGGCTAAAATAATGGTTGAAACTGCCCCAACAGTAATTTGAGTAACTAATATCAAAATATTCGGTAAATCAATTACGTTGCCGATTATATAGACAATTAATGCCATAGTAAATGCCAATATAAAAGAAGGGAAAATGTCCTTGATTTGTTCAAAAGAAGAATAACCTATAAACTTACCGGACCAAAAACTATTAATAAAATATGCAATTATTGTATTAATCATCATACCCAAAATCAATATTTTTATTCCATATAAAATACCAATAATTATTATAGGTATACTCAGCACCTTTTTTATTATTTCTAAGCGTAAAAAAAGATCACTTCTCCCTTGAACTTGAAGCATATTTAAATTAAGAGCATGTAAGGGATAAAACATTCCTACAAAACAAAGCATTTGCAAATAGATTACTGAGGGTAACCATTGCTCACCTATTAAGGTAACAATCATTGATTTTGCAATGGCAGACATTCCTAACATTAATACAAATGTAATGAACATGGTACTTTTGATAATTTGTTTATAAGCTGTCCTTAATTTTTTCACATCATCTTGTATGGATGATAATATCGGATAGCTCACTCTTCCAAAAATTCCAGTTAATTGTTTAGATGGTAAAGCTTGGAATTGATCTGCTCTTGTGTAATAACCTAATTCTACAGCAGAGAAATACTTCCCTATTATTAAATAATAAATATTTCTATATGCTGTATCTATTAATCCACTAATTAATAATTTGTTGCCAAATGAAAAAAGATCTTTAAATGATTCTATGCTAAAAATTAAATTTGGCTTCCATTTGGCCCACATCCATAAAAATATTGAAGTGAAACCAAATCGACTTAAAGTAAGCGCAACAAGGCTCCAAACGCCTAAACCATTATAAGCCATAGAGATTGCAATTATGCCGGATAATGTTGAAGCAACAACTGAAACTCGTGTTTGAAGTTTAAAGTTAATATTCTTTGTTAGTATAGTACGTTGTATAATACCAAGTGCGTTCAATATTAAGCCCAGACCTAATACTTGTAATAACAGTTCTAATTGAGGTTCGTTGAAAAACACACTTATTGAGCCTGCGAAAAAGAATAGTATGAAATAAAAAATAATGCCAACAACAAAATTAAAATAAAAAACAGTTGAATAATCTGTTTGAGTACAATTCTTCTTCCTAATTAAAGCATTTGTAAAACCACTATCAATAAAAGACTGCGACAATGCAATAAATATAGTTAACATTCCAATTAATCCGAATTCCCTGGGCGATAAAATACGTGCTAAAATAATTCCAACAATAAACTGTATCCCATTACTGGCGAAACTATCAATAATACTCCAGATAACTCCGGAGACTGTTTTTTGTTTTAATGTCATTAAATGGAATTAAATATTTTCATTATTGAATCTATATGTTGTACAAAAACGAAACTTATTTTATCAAACACTAACTACATTCCCTCTCTTATCTACTTTTCCAACAATTCTGGCGGGATTTCCTATGACTAATGAGTAGGGTGGGACATCTTTCGTTACGACAGCGCCCGCACCTATAATAGCATATTCACCAATAGTTACACCGCATACGATTGTAGCATTGGCACCAATCGAAGCTGACTTTTTAACTAATGTTTTAAGATAATATTTTGAACCTCGCTGTGGAAATTCTGATCTTGGTAGTTTTATATTAGTAAAAACCATTGATGGACCACAGAATACGTAATCTTCTAACTCAACTCCTTCATACACGGAAACATTATTCTGGATTTTTACTTTATTCCCTATTATTACATTATTACCAATGTTGACATTTTGACCAATACTACAATTTGTCCCTATTATGGATCCGCTTTGGATATGTGAAAAATGCCAAATTTTGGTTCCCATACCAATAGTGACATCATCATCAACATAACTTGAATCGTGTACGAAAAATGTTTTTGACATAATTATTTATTCTCCAACAAACTATTTGTCGCTAATTCTAATATTTTAATTACTTTAATAGCACTCTCAGAATTATTAACTGTAATCGGATCTCCATTTAAGTGGTCGATAAAATATTGTAATTCAGCAGTTAGGGGCATCTTGTCATCATACTCAATATGGCGCGTTGAACCGCTATGAGGAATCGGTTTACCATCTTTCCAATCTACACTTTTATCATATAACACTAACGGTTTGCCTTCTACAGAATCTTCAAATCTGATCATACCTTTTGACCCTACAACGATAAAACGATGCTCTTTAAATGGATGAAGCCAACTCACAAAAATATGCCCCATCACATGATTAGGATATTCTAAAGTAGTAATCGTTGTATCATGAACGCCATTTTGCAATACATCGTTGCCGCGAGAAGTTATTTTTTCAGGAAAGGAATTAGTGAAATATTGGAACAAAGCAATATCATGTGGTGCAAAACTCCAAAACACATTTTCCTCAGTTCTTATCGTGCCAAGATTCAACCGATTGCTGTACATATATTGAAGTTCTCCTAATGTACCATCTTCTATTAATGATTTTATTTTTTTGAAAGCAGGATGAAATAATAATACATGACCAACCATCAAATTTACGTTTTTATCAATTGCCAAATTATGTAATGTAGTGGCATCATCACTATTAAGGGTAATGGGTTTTTCAACTAAAACAGGTTGATTATTTTCAATTAATAATTTAGTGATTGAAAAATGTGAATGAGCGTTGGTAGCGACAACATAACCGTTATAATTATCGTCAAATGTATCTTTAACGAGATTGTAAGTTTTAATAAATGGAAACTTCTCTTTAAAATATTTTAATCGATTATCATCTTTATCAACTACACCTGCCAAACAATTCAATTGATTTAACGTATTGATATGGTTTTTACCCCAATTGCCAGCTCCTACAACACAAATACTTATTTTATTCATTTTATTTTTTTTGATTTATGAACAGCTCCGCTATGTCAGTCCCAAGTCATTGACGGAACAATTACGTTTTAATCTTGTAAATATATGCATTTAAATATATCTAATAAAGTTAATTGAAAACGCTTATTGATTAAAATTCATAATATTAATAACTGAAATCTTATAATTATCAATTTAAATATTCAACAGGTATGATAAAAAAAGCGTAAATTTTGTTTTAGAAAGGTAAAATAAATAGTAATGGAAAATATAACAAAATCAGACTTCAAATCATTATTAACAATAATTGAGCGACATTTTCTAGTTAAGAAAGTTGGCTCTCAAGGAAATGAGTTTATAGCACGAGGAACACTCCTTTCCGGAAGTTCTATTGATGATATTAAGAGGATGTTAAAAAAGGAACCATATACAATCGAATTTCAATCTGTTGGTGACGATCTACAATTGCGTGCTAAATACAATAAACCAATCGTGATCAAATTTCCTGAAATTCCTCGTATTAACTTGATATTATTTATTTTAACGATTTTTACAACATTACTTGCTGGTGCAATAATGGAAGGCGTTAATCCGTTGAAAGATCCGTTGGGAATTATAAATGGTTGGCCGTTTTCTGTTACTTTAATGCTTATATTAGGATTTCATGAATTTGGGCACTATTACTTTGCGCGCAAACATAACGTAAATGCAACTTTGCCATATTTTATTCCAGCTCCAACTTTCATTGGTACTTTTGGAGCATTCATTAAAATTAAATCGCCAATTTATCGGAAAGATGCATTATTGCAAATCGGTGCAGCCGGCCCAATTGCCGGTTTCATTATGGCAGTCCCAGCTTTGATAATTGGATTATCTCTTTCCCAAATTGTCGAAATATCTTCGGCTAATATTGGAATCACTTTAGGTGATTCCATATTAATAAAATTCCTAACAGCATTGATTTTCCCAAATCTCAGTAGTACTCAAGACGTAATGCTGCATCCTATCGCTTTCGCGGGATGGATTGGGCTACTTGTAACTATGTTAAACTTACTTCCAATCGGGCAATTAGATGGCGGGCATATTGCCTATGCGATGTTAGGCAGGAAGTATGATAGAGTTTCAAAATTTGCATTATTAGCGCTGATCCCAATGGGACTGCTTTCATTAAATTGGTTAGTTTGGGCAGTATTGATTTTTGTGCTGATGCGAACTACAAAACACCCGCCTGTTAATGATATAGATATGCCTTTATCTGACATTAATAAAAGAATTGGGTATATATGTTTAGCAATTTTTATATTATGTTTTATTCCAATTCCTTTTAAATAAAATGCGATTCTTTTGGTTAACAATCTTTTCATTTATTACGCTTTATAGTCAAGCTAGGATTGGAGATTGGAATTCGTTCACTTCACCAGTGAATATTCATGAGATAGTCGAATATGAAGAAAGTCTTGTTTGTGCAACTGATGGAGGATTATTGCTCTATGATAAAAATAACCAAACCTTTGA
>JAUWFQ010000030.1 GCA_030606865.1 bacterium | reverse complement strand
TGAAGGCACTTTCCTTTTTACAGAAAAGATACAATCGGTAAAAGGACTTCCGGTTGGTGTGAGCGGAACAGTAATTGTGATGCTATCCGGTGGGATTGACTCACCGGTAGCAGCATATTATGCAATGAAACGTGGCATGCGTGTAATTTATGTACATTTCCATTCGGTTCCTTTGGTTTCGGAAGCATCAGTTGAAAAGGTACGCGATACGGTTGCAATTCTTAAAAAATATCAACCGAAATCTAAATTGTATCTAATAAAATTTGCTCCGATTCAACAACAGATCCTGATAGATTGTTATGAAAAATTACGAGTTGTTCTATACCGTAGATATATGATGAAGATTGCAGAAAAAGTTGCTGAGTTAGAAAACGCTAAAGCAATTTACACCGGTGAAGCACTCGGACAAGTAGCATCGCAAACTATTGAAAATATAACAATTGTTGAGGAATCGGTAAAATTACCAATCATGCGGCCATTAATCGGTTTCGATAAAATAGAGATTATTGCGAAAGCACAAGAAATTGGAACTTACGAAATTTCGATTCTTCCCCATGAAGATTGCTGTACGCTTTACGTGCCAAAACATCCTGCAACCAAAGCACGGCTTATCGATATTCAGAAGAATGAAGCAAGTCTTGATAGCGATGCTTTAATCAATGAAGCGCTTGAAAGTGCTGAAATTGAGATAATTGAATAATTACTTCACCCCTCTTTATCTCCCCTCGAGGGGAGATATCCGCAGAATAGAGGGGTGAATTTTGTGTAAAGACTTAATCCCGTTCTGGCGGGATTTTCAACATGTTACGTTTCTACTATTTTATTGAAATAAGCGATTAAATATCGTAAATATGGAATTATATACTATGATTTTAACCTTTATTATTTAGTAATTTTATAAGCTAAATACGAAGTGATTATTAGCAAAATAAATTAATTATTTTAATCAAGGAGTACTTAATGATTGTTGCGATTCCAAAAGAGATTTTACCCGAAGAAAACAGGGTAGCTGCAATTCCTGCAACAGTTAAGGAACTCGTTAAAAAAGGTATGGAAGTTGTTGTTGAAGCCAGTGCCGGAGAAAAAGCATTTTTTTCCGATGAAAACTACAAAGAAGCCGGAGCAACAATAGAAAAAGATACAAAAGCATTGTACGCTAAAGCTGATATGGTATTGAAAGTAAACCATCCTGTATATAACGAAATCCTTAAAATGCACGAAGCAGAAATGCTAAAGGAAGGATCTGTATTTGTCTCACTTATCCAAACCACGCGTGAAAAAGAAGCAGTAGAAAAACTTATTAAAAAGAAGATCACCGGGTTTTCCATGCATCTAATTCCACGAACTACTTTAGCTCAAAAGATGGATGCACTAAGCTCTCAAAGCAATATTGCCGGTTATAAAGCCGTTCTAATTGGCGCTGCTCATCTTGGAAAATATATGCCTCTGCTTATGACAGCCGCCGGTACAATTCCACCTGCCAAAGTTCTTATACTTGGTGCGGGTGTTGCCGGTTTGCAAGCTATTGCCACCGCCAAGCGATTGGGTGCTCAAGTAGAAGTTTTTGATGTACGTCCTGACGTTAAGGAACAAGTGGAAAGTTTAGGAGCAAAATTTGTTGAGGTTGAATCTGATTCTGATGACGGTGTAGGTGAAGGCGGTTATGCCAAAGAGACTTCCGATGAATATAAGCAAAAACAGCAAGTATTGATAAAAGAACACATCGGTAAATCTGATATCGTAATAACTACGGCTTTAATACCGGGAAGACCTGCACCCCTACTCATCCCTAAAGATATGGTGGAAGGAATGCAACCGGGTTCAGTGATAATCGATTTAGCGGCAGAAAATGGTGGCAATTGCGAACTAACGGAAGCAGGAAAAATTGTGGTACACAATGATGTATTAGTAGATGGTTCGTTGAACTTACCGGGTACAATGCCAATCCACGCCAGTCAATTATATGCTAAGAACATTACAAGTTTTGTAACCTATATGTGTCCGGAAGGTAAATTAAATCTTGATATGGAAGATGAAATTATTTCCGGTGCAATGTTCACCCATAATGGCAAGATTGTTAACGAAATGACTAAAGAAGCCTTAAAGTCCACCTACGCTAAAGCTACGGCGGATAAAAATTAGAGGAACCAAAAATGGATATGATAAATATATTAACTGTTTTTATCCTGGCAATATTTGTTGGAAATGAGGTAATTACAAAAGTACCTCCTACCCTGCATACGCCTCTTATGTCAGGATCAAATGCAATCTCAGGGATTGCTATTGTTGGTGCGATTATCTCTACCAAAGTTGGTGGTGAGATTGGCACATGGTTAGGACTTGTTGCTGTTATATTTGCTACTATTAACGTTTTTGGCGGATTTATGGTAACTGACCGAATGTTAAAAATGTTTAAGAGAAAGTAGGAAATACAATGGAATTCACAAAATTATTTTATGTTTTGGCAGCTGTTTTTTTCATTATTGGACTGAAAAAACTAAGTCACCCTAAAACTGCACGTAATGGAAATATTATTGCATCAGTCGGAATGTTGATCGCCATTGTAGTAACACTCGTCGCATTTGATGTGTTAAACTACAAATTAATTGCTATCGGGATGATAATTGGTGCTA
This sequence comes from bacterium, assembly GCA_030606865.1. Classification (GTDB taxonomy): domain Bacteria; phylum Fidelibacterota; class Marinisomatia; order Marinisomatales; family JAHJCW01; genus JAHJCW01. The sequence continues at coordinate 16,301 of JAUWFQ010000030.1, read as the reverse complement.
TTATTGGCTCAACTTTTGCGATAAGAGTAAAAATGACCGGAATGCCGCAAATGGTTGCTATATTCAACGGTTTCGGTGGTGGTGCCTCAGCATTGGTCGCTGCAGCGGAATTTTATTCTAAAGTTGGTCACGGTGAACAAACAACATTCTTACTGTCAACAATTGCCTTAAGTGTGTTAGTTGGTACTTTAACATTCACGGGAAGTTTTATTGCATTCGGCAAACTGCAAGGATTCATTTCCGGTCAACCGATTGTATTTAAAGGACAGAAAGTATTAAATGCACTTATTGCTATTGCTTTAATTACTTGCTCAGTAATGATGGTAAATAATCCCGATCAAATGATGACCTACTTTTTAGCGGTAGTTATTTTATCTGCACTTTTGGGAATTACGATTGTAATTCCGATCGGTGGTGCTGATATGCCGGTTGTGATATCATTATTGAACTCCTATTCCGGTATTGCAGCAGCGGCAACAGGTTTTGTACTACTTAATAATGGACTGATCATCAGTGGCGCTTTAGTTGGTGCTTCCGGTCTTATTCTTACTAATATTATGTGTAAAGGTATGAACCGTTCACTTGCTAATGTAATATTCGGTGCAGTCGGTTTAACGCAAGAAGGCGCAAGTGGCGATGCTGCAGGCAAACAGATGAATATTAAGAGTTATTCGACTGAAGAAGCTGCAATGATATTTGATGCTGCGGATAAAATTATCATCGTTCCCGGATATGGATTAGCAGTAGCTCAAGCACAGCATGCCGCACGTGAAGTAGCTGATTACCTTGAAAGTAAAGGTAAAACGGTACTCTATGCTATCCATCCTGTAGCAGGACGTATGCCCGGTCATATGAATGTTCTTTTAGCGGAAGCCAATGTACCTTACGAACATTTAAAAGACCTTGATGAAATTAACCCGGAATTTGATACTTGCGACGTCGCATTGGTATTAGGTGCAAACGATGTTGTAAATCCGGCTGCACGTCATGATAAATCAAGTCCGATTTACGGTATGCCAATATTGGATGTCGATAAATCACGTACAGTTATCATCAATAAACGTACTATGAATCCGGGATTTGCTGGTATTCAAAATGAATTATTTGGTTTTGATAATACTATCATGGTATTTGGTGACGCTAAACAAATGCTAACGGACTTATTAAAGGATTTGAAAGAACTTTAAATTAATATGTCATTCCCGCGAAGGCGGGAATCCATAAAATCATAGATTCCGCATTAAGTACGGAATGAAATAAAAAACCCTCCCGCACGCGGGAGGGTTTTTTATTTACGAAGGAGGATATTCTATCAATAGGAGTAAGAATTTTATTTCAACCTCGTCTTTCGTTTCATACGAATCTGTTCTTTCATTTCTCTTGCAAATTTATTCTTGAACATTGTCAACTTAACACGTTGTGTATTGTCTAATATTCCGTTTAATTCAGTTATAAAACGTGTTTTTTCATCAACCTTTTGTTTCTCTAGAGCAGTAACTTTTCCAAACATTTTATTGAATTCACTATCGGATATTTCTTTACCATCTTCAACTTTACGGCGAATGTCTTTAACCGTTTCTCGTAATTTAGTTTCAATACCTTCTATGTTGTCACGATGAGCTTTCATTCTTGGAAAAAATTTATCAGCTTGTTCCGGTGTAAGTTCTAGCTCTTCGGTTAATTTCCAAGTCATCATCATTTCCATCCGTTCGCTATGCTGACCAAATCCTTGTGGACCGTGACTTCGCATTCCGATTGCACCAAATGATTTATGCGGCATCCTTGTTTTATGATGTCCACGTGGTTGTGCCATTATCGACGATACAAAAATTAAAGTTAATATTAATACTGTTGTTTTTTTCATTTTATTCTCCATTTAATTACTTATTAATTGATTATTTACATCATAGAAAAACTCCATTGTCGTCCAAATATCATCACTCTGTTCAACTAAATAAACTGCCAATTCATCATAATATTCTTCCATCATTTCTTCAGTAATATCTGTATCTGCGAAATATTGATTATATTGGAGATCAGAGGCGTTATTATTCAATTGAGTAATTGCCAAAATGCCAACCAATAGAACAACTACTAATGAAGAAATACCGTAAGAAAATCGTTGTTGTTTACGGATTTTTCCTTCTCGGGTCGCGTGCAATTTATCTAAGAAATCGTTGGCATCAATTGTTGAATGATCATCAGAAAATATGTTTTGAATTTGCTTTTCGATATTCATTTTAGTTACTTCCTAATTGCTGTTTTAATTGGTTAATTCCATAGTGAAAACTTGACTTAACCGAGTTTTCGCTAACACCAATTACCGCTGCGATATCTTTATGAGGCATATTCTGTGTGACTCGCATCATGACCACCATTCGTTGTGTTTTTGGCAGTTTTGCGACGGCATCCCAAACTTCGGATTTTGTCCATTCCGATTCAATATCGGGAGTGTCATCAATTTGTTCGGGACTTTGATCAAGATGCAGCCATTTACGCCATCGGCTACGGCGTAAATAATTATTTGCGGCATTGACATTAACTCGATATAAGTATGTCTTAAATTCTGCTTCAAATCTAAACTTTTTAAGACTCTTATGTAATTTGAGAAATACATCCTGAGCCAAATCTTCTGCATCCATTGGATCATTGGTGAACTTGATAAAAAATCTGTAAACTTCATCAAGATACCGCCGAACCAATTCGTCGAAAGCTGCAATACTGCCATTTTGATATTGTTGAATGAGTTCATTGTCGTTTTTCATCTTTCATTGCCCATTTAGACACACAGTATTGAAAAAGGTTAAATTTTTAATGATGTTCCAAATAAATAGTTTCTTTTAGCTAAGATAAAATTACGATTATTTTGCAATCCACACTTAATTTTAGATATGGAATACAAACGCGGAACATTCATTGCCAATGCATCGCAAAGCGCCGCGATTATGCATAAACTTGCCCCACTAATGATTATCGCCGGGGCGGGAACCGGTAAAACCACTACTCTCCTTCATCGCATTTATTATTTGATTGAGCATTATAAATTAAATCCGGAGAATATTTTAACAATTACTTATACTGAAAGAGCTGCCAAGGAGCTGAAAACGCGCATTGTTAAGAATATCGGAGATACCGCTAAAGCGATGACAATCAGCACTTTCCATGCATTTTGTTATAATATTGTAAAAGAGAATCGATACTCTTCCAACTCTACACCAATCTTAATGGAAGATGGTGACGCTATTTATCTTTTCCTCCAAAATTTTGATGAACTTGGTCCATTTGAATCACGACTATTTGTTGTCGATCCGATAAAATCAATAACAAAAAGTTTTATTCCATTCATTAATCGTCTTAGAGATGAGTTAATTGATCCTGACAAAAAAACCAATCCCACCGTTGATGATGAAATTGTTACTGAAGAAACTGTGGCTCAATTAGACGATCTGAAACGTATATATCCCCTATTCCAAAAATGGAAAAAGAAGCAGAATTTTGTTGATTTTGGTGATATGATTTTGGATTGCTATAATCTGCTTAAAACTAATAAATCAATACTAGAACAAGTTCAAGATAAGTATAAATATATAATTATAGATGAATTTCAAGATAATAATTTTGCTCTTAATGAAGTAGTTGGACAAATTGTTGGCAAATCCGGACAGCTCACAGTCGTTGGAGATGAAGATCAAGTAGTTTACAGTTTTCGGGGAGCTAGTAAATATAACGTTACAGCTTTCAGGAATAAATACAAAAATCTAGATAATTATACTGAAATAGCATTGGAGGAGAATTTCCGATCTACACAAAAAATTCTAAATATAGCTAATAATTCAATCTCTAATGCAAAAAATAGAGAGCATAAACAATTAATTGCATCTGATAAAAAGTCTGGTGAAAAACCATATTTGATTCAAATTGAAAATAAATTTCATCCAACCGTTATTACCGATATTATTAAGGAATTATCTGCCAATTATGATTATAAAGATATGGCGGTGCTGTGCAGAACAAAAGCACAAGTAAAAAAGATATCAGATCATTTATCAAACGAAAACATTCCAACTCGTACTTTTCTAATCAATTATTTTGAAATTCCCGAGATTAAAAATCTAATAGCTTGGTGTAATTTAATTGCTGAAACCGAATATCAAGACTCAGGATTGTATAGAATTATATCAAGATTCGTTGATAAAGGCACGGCAAATAAGATATTTAATCAGTACTCAAAAAGAGATTATACACCGCGCTTTGAATTAATACAGAATATTGAAAATAATGATATTAGAAAGCTTGTGAATCAAGTACTCAAGCTACGCGAATTAATTCCTAAAAAGAATGCCTCTGAATTAGTTTGGGATATATGTGTTTCATCTAAAATCTTGCGCCCCCTATTGAATAGTTACGAATGGAAAGACCAATTAGCTTTGTTGAATTTGGGGCAATTTATTAATCGTTCTTTAGGTTTTACTGCTCGTCACAAAAATGACAATACTTTAAAATCATTTACAAATTATATGAATGTTTTACAAGAATCGAATGGTGTACAAACCATTTATCCAATTGAAAAACATGTTTCACAAACTGTACTTGTTAACACGATTCATGGTGTTAAGGGCGGTGAATATCCAGTTGTATTTATACCGTTTAATCGATCTGCTAGTTTTCCGCTTAATTTCAAAAAAAGTGAATTAATTGAACGTCCTCCTGAAAAATGGCTGTCATATTCTACAGAAAATCAACTTTCCCCTAAAGAACAGCATATTGAAGAAGAAAGAAGACTATTCTATGTAGGATTAACACGCGCTAAAGAATTACTTTATCTATTCTCCCCAACTAAGGCTACATCAATATTTATAAAGGAATTAAGTAAGGATTTATTAAAGGTATCCAGTATGGAAATTGACACAATAAAAAATGAACCAAAGACATATTCAACACTACGAAATAATTATGAAAAACGATTGGCTAATGCCCTCAATCAAAATCAATTCTCAATATCAAAAGATTTATTAAATGCTATTGAAAATATTGATCAAATTGAAAAAGGTGAAACTGTAAATTGGGGAAATAACGATTGGGAAATTGAGTTAAAATCACTCTTGAAAGAACCCTTACAGTCAGACGTTCCTGAACTATTAAATTTATCCGCAAGTTCAATTGAGACTTATGAACAATGTCCGCTCAAATACCGCCTAAGCAACATTGATAAAATTCCGCAAGTAAGCAGTAAACCACAATTGACATTTGGAAATATTATCCATAGAGTATTAGAACAATTTCACCTACCAAATAGTGAGCAAACAAAAAAACGAATATTAAAATTACTTGATAATAATTGGGAATCACTTGGATTCGACTACGAAACTCAGGAAGCTGATTTTAAACGTCAAGGTATTGAATTATTAACAAATTATTATGATTATTTGACTAAAAATCCCGTTAATATAATAGAAAGGGAATTCCAATTTTCCTTTGAAATTGAAAATATAATCATAAATGGAAAAATTGACCGTATTGATAAAGGTAAAATAGGATATAATGTGATTGATTACAAGACCAGTAAAAAAGCAACTAAAGCAAATAAGAATATACAATTAGCCATTTATTCTATGTATTTAGAACAGGAAAAACAACTCGAGTTTGGCGGCTTACCTGAATCAACTGCGTTGTACTTTTTACGAGAATACGAAGACCCAGTAAGAGCTCATAAATTTAACTCAACTGAACTCATTGAACTGCGGGAAAATATTCTCGAAGTTGGTAAAAATATTAGAAACCAAAAATTTGCACCATGCAAAGGTTTCCATTGCGATTGGTGTGATTATAAGAAATTGTTATGCCCTGAATGGGAAGAAAAATAAAATATGTCTTATTTAGGCAATTTGCCGAGTATTTTCCACACCCAACGATGAAACTTGTGAAAGGATGTAACCGGATCAGCAAACATTAATATACATTCATTATGAACTACATTCATTCCATTATCTTTGCAAAATTGGATTGCAGAATCCGATTGAGCACCTTGCTGTAACCATACGTTTTTAATTCCTGCTTCATGTGCAGATTGTACTACTTTTTCCGCTTCGGTAGGTTGAACGGAGATTAATACACCATCAATATTATCTTTGATATCATTGAAATTTGCAAAGCACAGTGCTCTGTCAATCTTCTTTGCTTTAGGATGTATTGGATACAAGTTAAAATTTTTCTTTGATAATTCCTTATATGCCAAATTACCAAATTTGGCACTTTTGGAAGACATTCCCACTATTGCAATACTTTTACTTTGTAAAAATTGTTCAATCGCTTGTTTCAAAGTTTAATCCCCAATAGCAAGAACCAGTTGAACGAATCCACTAAAATCATCTGCCTTAAAAAAAACCTTTTTAGGTATTGCATTAGTTTTCAAATTCTCAATCGGTGCAACATTGATATTACTATTAAGCGCGTAATGATTTAATAAAGAATCACTGGAATTAAATATATCAAAATAGGATGTATCACTTGCCCTTCCAGCAAAATCGTTAACTATCAAAACTGTGGTTAACTCAATCGGGTTTTGTTCCGAAAATGTTAAATTATACGTTTCTTCTGTGGAATAATTTTCGGCTCTTAATGAAAAAGTGAAGGCTTCATTGGTATTTACGACTACGGGTGAATTTTTGTATAATCCACCTAACGGTTCCTCAGGACCTACACAAGATACAATAAAAATCAATGAAACAATTATTACTGGAACATTTTTCATAACAATTATTCCTCAATTTCTTTTGGCTGATTTAATTGTAATTCTCCTATTTTTTCCATCGGTTTTTCCAATTGCCTCGAACGCGTTGTAACCAAATCTTCAAAATGTTTTTGAACTGTTCCTAATGATTTTCCCATCGTATCCATTTTATCCACAAATAATTGCCATTGTTTCGCAAAAACACCGATTAATTTTTGCATCTCCCCTGCTCGTTTTTCCATCGCAAAACTTGACACTGCTTGTCGAATAAGCGATAAAACCGCATAGAGTGTTATTGGTGAACACAATATAATTTTATTTTGTAAGGAAAAATCGATTAACTCTTTATCTTCCTGATTTAAAAATGTATAAATGCTCTCGTTGGGAATGAACATTAAAACATAGTCAACAGTGCCTCCTTCCGGATCAATATAACTCCGCTTGGCGATGGCTTTTACATGATTACGTACATCCATCATGAATTGCTTCTTTTCGGAATTTTTCTCAGCATCAGTTTCGGCTGAAATAAAATTTTCATAATGATTTAAAGGAAATTTTACATCCATATTTACATGCTTTGCCTGAGGTAAATAGAAGGTATAGTCCGGACGGTCAGTTCCTTCTTGAGACTGTTTTTTATAATTAACACCTTCGATAAGCCCAATAAAATTAAGGATGTCTTCCACCATTCTCTCTCCCCATTGTCCCCGTGCTTGAGAACTCGATAATATTTGCCTTAGCTTACTTGTAGTATCTGTTAAGCGGGAAATGCCCTGTTGAGAATTCTCCATTTGCCCTTTCAATTCCGTGGTTTGTTTAGCCAAATTCTCCAAATGACTTTTCATTTCCTTAATTGTAGAATCAATCAGTTTTTTCTTCTCATCTAATTGCTGACCGGAAGACTTGGTAAGGTTCTCAAATTGGTTACGCGCCAGTTCAAAAAATGATTTCTGATTACTATCCAACGCTTCACGCGAAAGACTACTGAACGCATCTTTTAGTTTATCTTCGGTTTTCCGAATATTGCTAATTTCACGTTGGCGCAATAACCAAACGATTATGGCACCAAAAACTGTTCCAACTATAAAAAGTATTATTCCAATCCAATAAGGCATATTAAAAATTACTGTTTATAATGGAATACTAAAATTGTTTTAATTTAAACTGTTCCGGTCGGGATTTAATTACTTCCCGCAACCACGATTCCGGATACCCTACACCTTTTGGCTTTCCATTTTTGTCTTTTACATATCCGTCATTATATTTTGTGATTAGATATTCTCCCAATTCAATCCACCTATCAACAACATTTTCGGCATGACTATTACAATAATTTGTTAAATAATATTCCATTAGTTGTAGATCTGTCTTGTATAACTCTAACGCAGCTTTTTCTATTGCAGGTTGCGATGTTATAGCAATTTCTTCTAATTCACTCTGAACAGCTTGAATATCTTTGATCATATAGGAATATTTCAGATTTGCAAAATTTGACACAAAATTGAACACCCACCAGGCCGAATCCAATGAAAACTTTTGTAAATCACCGGAATTAAAAGCCTCAGGAATATCTGTAACACTACAATAAAAGGGTACGAAACAGGTTGTATAGGCATCATCAATCCCGTACCAATAGACACCTCCTATAGGGTTTGGCAACCAAGACCGCGACTGTGAAATAAAAGAATAGGCGGTTTGTTGAGTAGCAACAGGACGTTCCCAACTGTATTTAACGCTATCAACTTCCCAAGTTAATGGTCGCCATCGATATGGACTGCCAAAATCTCCTGCGTCGATACCTTTTGTCATATCAAATTCGGTACTCTCATAATGATCCCGCGTAAGTGATATTACATCTTGTACAGATAATTTTTTATCTGGTTTAATCCATAATGGATAGGGTTCCGCGCCATCAACGGCACGATGATAGTCAGAAGATAAATTTAACGATGGTGCACAGCGATTAAATATACTCCATACTCGTGTTGCGCATACTCGAAGCCCAAATGGATTAATATCACCATAAGCTTCGTTAAAACGGAAAGGTTCACCTGAGTTTGGATCATAATATCCCTTTTCAATAGCAAATGATTTCACGTCTTTTGAATGCATACAATTTTTTTTATCTTTAAAAGGAATCTCACTAATTCGAGATAAATTTGCATGACAAGAAACATATCCGTCGGGTACGCGCAATGCAACCCATATCGCTCCTTTTCCCCCGGGACCGGGTCCAATCATCTCAAGAATCCAAGCTTCTTTAGGATCAGAAATAGAAAATGCCTCCATGGTACTGCTGTAACCATATTCTTCAACCAAATCAACAATTACAAGAACACCTTCTTTAGCCGTTTTAGCTCGTTGCAGCATAAGTTGCATTAACATTCCGTAATGCAGCAATCCGTCCGGATTTTGCAGCTCTTTACGACCGCCAGTTGTAGTTTCACCAATTGCAACCTGATGTTCATTAATCAGACCCACAACAGCGTATGTGTGCGAAACTTGTTTTATTTTCACTGTACCACCATTCCAATCATCTAATTCAATATATTCGTTTTCTTCATGGTCCGCCGCAGAAATGTATTTTAAATGCGGTATAAATTCTGCATCGCAGGCGTAAGTAATCATAACAGAACCATCTTGAGAAGCACCTTTAGTCACTAAAATACTAGTACAATTATCAGATAGGTGTTGGGAAAATAAAATTGAAGATAAACTACAGAAAACAATAATCATTGCAATTTTACGCATTGTAAAACTCCTATTATTTTAAAGAAGTTATGGGTTAGGGACTGAAAAGTTAATTAATACTAAAATCGAAATAAATAAAAAACTATGTTTTTAAGTCATTTTGCATCAATTTTATACCTGAAAGATTTTATAATTTCAAAAAAGAGAGGAAGAAAATGGCAAAGTTCAATAAAATATTAGTAATTGTTTTTGTAATAGCGCTATCTATGGGAGTTACAGTTGGGCAAGATGATGCACCAACCGGTTGGAGTTTTGGTGGTGTACCGGCAATTGCTTATAATTCCGATACTGGTTTTTTGTATGGAGCAATTTTAAATATTTACAACTATGGCGATGGAAGTCAGTATCCTGATTACAAGCATTCCACTTATGTGGAATGGTCGCGTACTACCAAGGGAAGTGGCAAAAACATTATTCAATTTGACTCCAAATATCTATTACCGTGGGATTTGCGTATAACTGCGGACCTGTCCTATTTAACTGAGGCAGCTTTGCCATTTTATGGATTCAATGGATATGAATCCGATTATCAATCCAAATATGAAGATGATGAAGATGATTCCTATAAATCCCGTGTTTACTATCGCCATGCGCGAGATATTTTTAAGTTCACAGCCGATTTCCAAAAACAACTATTGCAGGATTACAATCTAAGAGGTTTGGTAGGTTTTGGATATCATAACACAGATATTGGAACTGTTGATATTGAAAGTTTAAATGAAGATAAAGAAGATGTAGATAAACTACCGGAAGTTGATTTGTTATATGATACTTATTTAAAACGCGGTGCAATTTCAGAAGATGAAGCCGAAGGTGGATTAACAAATTTTGTCAAACTAGGATTAGTGTTCGATACCCGTGATAATGAGCCAAATCCGATGTCTGGAATGTGGACAGAAGCATTGGTTACAACTGTTCCAAACGGACTAGGAAATGATGTTTCCTATACTTTGTTTACTGCAACACATCGCCAGTATTTTACCATAATTGATAAGAATCTATCATTTGCTTACCGTTTAGCATATCAAAGTGTAATTAGTGGAAAGATTCCGTTCTTTATGCTTCCATTTTATCAAGGTTCTTATAAAACTGAAGAAGGTTATGGTGGTGCGAAAACTCTTAGGGGTGTTCTTAAAAACCGAATTGTTGGGAATAGTGTTGGTTTTGCCAATCTTGAAATACGTTGGAAGTTCTTAAGGACAAAATTGGCAGGTCAAAATCTATATCTCGCTCTCAATGGATTTGTTGATGCTGGACAAGTATTAAAACGATATGATAATCCGGGTTATGAAGATTATTATGACAGCGTAATTAACGCCTCTGGAGATGCAAAAGAGGATGCTTTACATTTATCCTATGGCGGTGGTTTTAGAATAGCATTAAATGAAAATTTCATTATTGCGATTGATTATGGTATGGCTAAAGATGAACAGGACGGCAACAGCGGATTATATATAGGACTTGGATATTTGTACTAAGAAATAATATCAATAATAAAAAAGGGTTCAATGGAGCCCTTTTTTATTACTTATCTTTTTGGTACAAATGCTTGATATAATATTTGTATATTTAATTACTCATTGGAAATCTTTTATTAATTATTATATAAAGGAGTTACCATGCGTAAAAATACATTCTCTGTTTCATTGATTGTTATCGTTTTATTAAGCATTTTCGGATGCAAAAAAACCACAGAATCAGAAACCCCCTTTTTAGATCAAACAGACAACTTAGTAGGTTATTGGTCTTTTAGCGGAAATGCTAATGATGAAAGTGGCAGAGGGAATAATGGTATAATAACTGAAGCGATACTGATTAACGACAGATTTGGATCTCCTAATAGTGCCTATTATTTTGATGGAATTGATGACTATATCTCAATCAAGGAAGTAAATGGATTCGATGAATTCGATGATCCCGAGACTGAATTTACACTTTCAGCTTGGTGTAAACCCGATCCGGGAGCATCAGGATTTATTTTTTCAAATTGTACGGAAGATGGATGGCATGACCTAAGAATGTCCAATCAAATACCCCGTTTTGGTATTCGTGATACTGATTGGACAGGCACCGTTTTAAATTCTGATGAACCGGTTTCTGCAAATGAATGGCATCATTTTGTTGGTATTTTTGATGATCCTGATATGACAATATATGTGGATGGACAAAATAAAGGAACTACTCCTTTTATTGGAAATATCCTTAGTTCCGGTGGATGGGAAAATGGTGGAATTAGAATAGGTGTTACCTATTTACTTGATCCATGGTATTTTGAAGGCGGGATAGATGATGTTAGAATTTATAATCGAGTATTAATTGAAACAGAAATACTGGAGTTATATGACGAAGGTACTTAATTAATGTAAAGAGGGCTCCAACGGAGCCCTCTTTATTATATTGTCATTCCCGCGAAAGCGGGAATCTATTATTTTAATATGGATTCCGCATCATGTGCGGAATGACATTATTTCGTAAATACCTGTTTGTATTTTGCTTGCTTCTCTATTAAATCCCGTGATATGTAATCATTCCTGTATTCATTGTCTACATATGATTGAGTTTGATCACAATAGTGTTTACTAGCCGGAATTCCTGAAATACCGGTTGGTATTATTGATAGGGACTTATCCCAATCCGATGTATCATAAATATGCCGATGTGAGGCACCATAATTAGCTGTAAAAGGATTACTCCTGTCATATCGATAAGGCGATACAGTATGGCTTGCACCTCCAACCGGATAAGGACCACGATTCAATTTGAATACTTTATTTAGTATATCAACACCTTTTATTTCCACACCACCCATAGGATGCTCAAGATATAAGCCATGTACCTTGCTCCACTGCCAATCTTCTAAATTAGTACTAAATTTATTGGATAATTCAGCCACCGCATCTATAAAGCTTTTCTGAATTATATCTTCTAGGTTTTCGACAATATCGGTGTTTACATCATCACACCATTCTGAATTACTATCTATCCAGATTTTATCAATAGCTAAATAAGGAGTATACTCTACTTTGATAAAATCTGCCATAAGGTTTTCACCTAATTCATCTAGAAATATATTTTGTATTAATTCTAAATAGAATTGATCGAAAATAGTTGTGGCAATACTTTCTTTTGTTAATACGCCATCCCAATCGGCAAGTAAATTCGCAGATTGCTGCTCAATATCATTTAAGTCATTATTGTTACCAACAACATAGTTGAGTTTATCAATCATTCCTTCAACTAGCTTAGATTTATGATCACCCTGCATTCGTTTATAATCATCGATCGATAGTAATTGTTTTTCAGTAAGCATCTCGCGGATACGATCAATTCTGTATTGCGGGGCATACCAATTTGAAATATGATAAGGATAATCATCTCCCGTAGACCGGTTATTTGCCGATGAGACAAAACCACTTTTTGGATTATAACTGTGCGGCAATTCATCAAAAGGTACCAATCCTTTCCAATCATATTTATCAGTCCAGCCGGGAACTATCTCCAATCCATTCCAACCGTCACGAATCGGGACACCGGCAGCACAGTAAATGCCGATATTTCCGTCAATATCTGCATAAGCAATATTTTGGCTTACCGATATAAATGTTTTTAAAGCATCTTTATAATCTTCCCAATTGTGAGCCCGATTTATTAAATATAAACTACGCATCTCATTGCTAGGCTCATTCCCAACCCAACGCATTGAAATTGGTTTTTCTTCATCCATTTTCTTAGTTTTTGTAACTATTGGTCCACGATGCGTAAAGCGGTTTACCCTTTCCACAGTTTCACCACCTTTAATTTTGATTATTTCTTTTCTTACTTCCAACGGTCTCCATTCACCGTTAAACCAATATTCATCAGGATTATCAGGATTAATGCGTTCATAATAAAAATCCATATCATCAACCATTACATTGGTCATACCCCAGGCAATGTGCTCATTGTGTCCTGCTACTACAAGTGGTTGCCCAGGGACTGCAACTCCGGTTACATTTAATTTGCCTTTCACAACTTGATGCATTGTATACCAAATACCGGGTGCATCCAATCCAAGGTGCATATCATTAGAAAATAACGGTTTACCCGATGTACTTTTCTCACCGGCTACAGCCCAATTATTACTTCCGTTAAATATCTCAAGACCCAAATCTTTTAATTTTACAGATGCAGCTAAATATGGAGAATCTGTACCAATTACACTTTCGTTTTCACCAATCTCAGTATAAATAACAGATTTTTGGAGATCGAGATCCGGGACTAATTTGGCAAACTTTTCATCTCCAACTTTTTCACGGATGCGTTGAAAAACCGTCTCAATATGCCATGGCATTGTTAAATCCCAAGCCATATACCCAATTAAATTTATAGAATGCTCCGGGAGCCATTTATCCGGCTTGTATCCCAAAATGGAAAATTCCGGTGGTAAGTTATTTTGGTGCGTATCAATATATTGATTGACTCCATCGCTAAATGCATTTTGCGCATTGAGAATATTTTCATCTGAATTTTTAAGTATCTCGCGTGATTTCTCAGGGATACGAAGCATTCGTAACATCTGATCAGCATTTATCATATCTTCCCCAAATATCTCTGATAACTCACCGGTAGACGCTCTGCGTATCAAATCAAATTGCCATAATCTGTCTTGTGCCATACAATAACCGGTAGCACGATAAAGATCTTCATCGTTCTTAGCGAAAATATGCGGAACAGCAAATTCATCGCGATAAACGGTAACATCATCTTTTAGATTTTCGAGCTGAATTGTAGCATTATAATCAGGGATTCCTTTGGTTGCAATCCCACGAACTAAGAATAGTACAAGGACAACTAAAACTAAAATTATTAATATTATTGTTGCTAGGATTTTCTTTAACATAAGATTCTACATCCCTATTTAGTTTAAAAATGAGTGATTGGTTTGATAAAAACATACAAAGATATATTGTAATAAATCAAATCCTTGCAATTTTAATTTGTAGTTTTATTTCTTAATATTTTAAAACTATATTTTACTAACTAAACCAAAGGAAATACTATGAATCCATGGGATCTTGATGTAAATCTACGATTTGTTGTACTAGACTTTTTATATTTAAGCGCTTTTTTAATGATTGGGACAGTACTCCGTCGTTATGTAAAATTTTTCCAAAAGTATTTAATTCCAAATAATTTAATCGCCGGATTTCTTGCCCTTTTAATCGGCTCACAAGGGTTTGGATTAATTAATTTACAGTCCGATAGGCTAATCTTGTATGTCTATCATTTTTTAGCATTGACATTTATTGCATTAGGGCTGAGACAGTCAAAAACCACCTGGACTAAAGGACCGGTTAGTAAAAGTATTTCAGCCCTTACAGCTTATCTTATACAAGGTGCAATCGGGCTAATAATTGCACTAATGCTAGTGTATACAATTAAACCTGATCTGTTTCTTGGAATCGGCTTGTTATTACCGCTTGGATTTGGAATGGGTCCGGGTCTCGCAGCGACAATGGGAAATAGTTGGGATAATGAGTTAGTAAAGTTAGGGTATGAAGCAGTTGGTGCTGGTCAAATTGGTTTAACTTTCGCTACAATTGGTTATTTATACGCATTTTTTGGTGGTATGGCGCTAATTCAGTGGGGAATTCGTAATGGTAAAAGCAAACTGATTACAAATCTTGATAGTATTACAGATGACATGCGCAAAGGAGTATATAAAGACGGAAAACCTCCTATCGCAGGGAAACTTACTTTAACAACAGAAGCTATTGAACCATTAGCATTTCAATTATCTTTAATTGGTTTAGTATATTTATCAACGTGGCTCGTCGTTAAATGGCTAACCACAATGATGGGAAATAATCCTCAATTAGAAGGATTTGCAGGTACAATTTGGTCATTTCATTTTGTTATTGGTTTATTAATAGCCTTGGTAGTTCGAAAAATACTGGATATGTCAGGTCGCTCATACGTGATTGATAAAGGATTAATGAATCGCAGTATGGGAGTATTTTTAGATTTCTTGGTAATTGGTGCAGTTGCAGCTATTAGCTTTGAAATAGTTTTGCATTATTGGGAAGCAATATTAATCATGAGTGTGCTCGCAGGTCCTGCGACAGGATTCATGCTTTATTGGACCTCAAGGCGTGCATTTGACGATTACCACTTTGAACGATTTATTGAACTTTGGGGTGAAATGACCGGTACGATAAATTCAGCATTGGTACTTCTCCGTGTAACAGACCCTGAGTTTGAGACTCCTGTTGCGGAAGATGCAGTGTATGGTAGTGGTATTTCCCTATTTTTAGGAATTCCACTTTTAATAGCACTTAATGTTCCAATTGTAATGTATAAAAATGCTATTGAAGGATATTGGGTAACTCTCGGTATATTAATAGGTTATATTATATTTCTGTGGATTATATGGCGTGCGATTGGATTTATTAAGTTTGGTAAACCGAAAATATAAGATTATAAATATTTACGTATCAATTCCAAACTATTACAATTTTTAAGAGTAATATTTTTTACAGGAATTTTGTCTGTAGAAAAGTATTTTTCTCTAATATCGTTTACTTCTCTAGGTTTTAAGCCTTTTGTTGTTCCAAATACTTTTTGCCCAGGTTGTATTATATCTGGAAAATTCAATATTTCAAGATTTTCCTTTGCATATCCAAAACCAAGGAAAAATATATTTATTGCATTTTTAATACGATTTTGTAGTTCTTTAATTACAGGTTCATCAGTTTCACCATATATCAATTTTATGTTTTCAACTGGTGTTGTAAATTGATATTTTGTGCTATCTTTTCCGTATTCTATTCCTCGACTATCT
>JAUWFQ010000058.1 GCA_030606865.1 bacterium | reverse complement strand
AGAATCGGATATTGAGTTAAATACGAACGAATTAACTACTTTAGATAATGCTATAGCAAAAGGATTTTGGTCATTTATATTATTGGCGGCATCAATGGGCTTCTTAGCTTTGTTAACACCATGTGTTTTCCCGATGATACCGATCACCGTTTCATTTTTTACTCAACAAGGTGAAACTTCCGGAAAGAAACCAATAAAAAATGCTTTAGTATATGCTCTCGGCATTATTACTACATTCACTCTATTAGGATTCTTATTAGCGGTATTTTTAGGTGCTTCCGGTGCTAATCAATTAGCTTCAAGTCCGTGGGTGAATTTATTTATTGGGGCTTTATTCGTATTTTTTGCTTTATCATTATTTGGTATGTATGAAATTCAAGTACCGGAAAAATTGCGCAGTTTTTCGATGCATCAGGAAAAACGTTCCGGCTATATTGGCATACTATTTATGGCATTAACATTTACATTGGCATCTTTTACTTGTACTGTTCAATTCGTCGGATTATTATTAGTTGCAGCCGCGCAAGGACAGTGGTTTTGGCCAATGATTGGTATGATAGTATTCAGCACAGCTTTTGCCTTACCATTTTTCTTTTTAGCAATGTTTCCGCAATATCTCGCGAAATTACCAAAATCCGGAGGTTGGTTGAACGTGGTGAAAGTTGTGATGGGATTCTTTGTATTTGCCGTAGCTTTCAAATTTCTTGGTAATGTTGACTTAGTGTGGGGCTGGGGAATATTTACTCACAGTATTGTTTTAGCTATTTGGACAGTTTCGATGGTTTTTATCGGAATTTACTTGTTAGGGAAAATAAGATTACCACATGATTCTCCGATTGAATCAATAGGCGTAGGGCGAATGCTACTCAGTTTATTTTTCATAGTGTTTGGATTATATCTTGGTAGCGGTTTGCTTGGTAGACCGATAAATGGAACAATTGAATCATATTTGCCGCCGAAAGTCGAATCGGAATCAGGTATTGTGATGACAGGCAAGGATACCATTGAGGAGGCAAACAAGTGGTTTTCTGAAATGGAAGATGGTCTTGCCGAAGCAAAGCGAACCGGCAAACCGATTTTTCTCAGTTTCTCCGGTTATACGTGCACAAATTGTCATTGGATGGATGCAAATATTTTATCTCTACCGGAAGTGAAAAAATTGTTGGAACAATTTATTTTAGTAAAGTTATATACAGACGGTGGAAAAAATCATCGTGAAAAGCGACAATATGAAATTGACCGTTTTGGAACAGCCGCCCAGCCATTTTATGTAATATTGGATGGAACGGAATTAGAAATTGCACGTTTCCCCGGAATGACGCGCAATAAAAACGAATTTGTGAAATTTATAAATAAAGGAATAAACAAAGGATAAAATATGCGTAAATCATTATTAATATTATTTATAGGTAGCCTTTTAATATTATCTGGATGTAGTGCTAAAGAGGATGGGGAAAATGTGAAATCAGGGATTAGGGATCAGGGATCAGAAGTTGCGGAACAGAAAGCTGAAGAGACAAATCTTGCAAACACAGATTTGACAAAGAAAAAATTAAAACAGGGAAATGCCGCTAAAAAAGATCGTAGCAACGAAACAAAAGCTCCTGATTTTAAATTAGCGACGATTGGCGGAGAAGAATTCTATTTGTCTGATTATGCAGGAAAAGTAGTTATGTTAAATTTTTGGGGAACATGGTGTCCGCCTTGTAGAAAAGAAATACCAGACCTTGTAAATCTACAGACAAAATATAATAAGGATGGTTTGGAGATAGTCGGAATTACACTTAACTCCGGTTCAGCTGCAGAAATTCAAAAGTTTGCCGACCAAAAACAAATAAATTATACTATTTTAACTGACTTTGGCAATAACGAAACACAAGCTGTTACAAATTTATATGGACAAGCTGTTGGGGAGCCAATATCATCAATTCCTACAACCCTGCTTATTGATAGAGACGGATATATTGTTAAGGGATATTTAGGTGCACGTTCCGAGGAAGTGTTTTATAACGATATTAAGGAATATTTATAAGCTTAATATTTAATTTAAAATGAAAAAAGCCCTTACGTCGGGGCTTTTTTATATTTGAAACTTTTCCAAATTATCAGCATAGAACTGTAAGAAATATCTAGGAGATACTTAATGCAAAGACGTTTATTTATATCAATAATTTTATTAATAGGATTATTATCAGCACAGAATTCTATTGTTAAACAATTTAGTTCAGCTATTGCCGATGTCGTTGAAAAAGCTAACCCTGCTGTTGTAACAATTACAGCGGAAAAAGTAATAAAAATCGATGATCAATTTCGACAATTCGGTGATTTTCCATTTTTTCATCCGCAATTGCCTGATCAAGAATATTCTAGTCAGGCGCTTGGTTCCGGAGTAATTGTTGATGCTAAAAAGGGTTATATCCTAACAAATAATCACGTGGTTGAGAATGCTAAAGAAATCAAAATCAAACTGATTGATAAACGTGTAATTCCAGCAAAAATTATAGGTACGGATCCAAAGTCAGATATAGCAGTTTTACAAATTGATGTTAATAACATCCAACAGATTCCTCTCGGTGATTCCGATAAATTACGCGTAGGGGAATGGGTCTTAGCAGTTGGTAGTCCTTTCTCTGCAAATTTAAGTCATACTGTTACAGCCGGCATTGTTAGTGCTTTAGGACGTAGTTACGTAATGCCTGGGAACGACCATTATGAGAATTTTATTCAAACAGATGCTGCAATCAATCCCGGTAATAGTGGAGGTGCTTTGCTTAATCTTGATGGTGAATTAGTTGGAATTAATACCGCTATTGCCACGGGCGGAATGGAAAGATCTAATCGGGGTGTTGGGTTTGCTATTCCATCTAATATGATTAAAAAGGTTATGAGCGACTTAATCGAAAAAGGATATGTAGTACGCTCATGGCTTGGTGTTTACATTCAGCCTGTTGATGATAAGACTGCTCGTGCGTTAGATTTATCAAATCGCGATGGTGCTCTTGTAAGTGAGATTGTTCCAGACAGTCCAGCTGATAATGCAGGTATGCAAATTCAGGATGTAATCATAGAGTTTGATGGGGAAAAAATAACAGACCCATCACACTTGAAAAATGTTGTATCATCAACACCTCCCGGGAAACGCAGCAAATTACTTATTGTTAGAGACGGTAATCGGAAGACGATCAATATTACTTTGGAAGAGCTTGAGCAAGAATCACAAACATTTGCGACATACAATAATACTAATATGAGTTTGGGGATTGAGGTTCGAAATATCTCTAGTTCATTAGCAGAAAGATATGGAATCGATCCAGAGAGTACCGGTGTTTTGGTAACTGATATTGATAAAAAAAGTAATGCATATGAAGCAGGTATTAGAACTGGAGATATCATTACTCGCGTTGGTACAAAAAGAGTTACTTCTAGTAAAATTTTTAAAGACCTTGTAGAAGATTTAAAGGAGCAAGATTCCTTGTTATTACTCGTAAAACGAGGTGAAAGATCTAGTTATTTTGCATTTGAAATTGATTAATAATTAATTGATATGGAATAAAAAACCCCCGTTATTTGCGGGGGTTTTTTATTAATAAACAAATTACTGTAATCGTTGGAAAAATTTTGTATTTGAACTAACTTCGACGTCTAAAAAATTTAGAGAAAGATTCGGTTAATTATATATTAAATGACAATAAAAAAGGTTAATGCAAAGGTTGATTTTATCGCTTTAGAGCATAAAATCATGGAGTTTTGGGAAATCAATAAAATTTTCCAAAAGCGCGTGGAATTAAATAAAGGTAAACCGCGTTGGAGTTTTATTGATGGTCCTATTACGGCTAATAACCCAATGGGTGTTCATCATGCATGGGGTAGAACGTTGAAAGACCTTTACCTTCGATACAATGCCATGACCGGACATGAAGTGCGTTATCAAAACGGATTTGATTGCCAAGGATTGTGGGTTGAAATTGAAGTTGAAAAAGAACTTGGATTCAAATCAAAACGTGATGTTGAACGATACGGAATTGAGAAATTTGTGAACCTTTGTAAAAAACGAGTTTATAAATACGCCGACGTAATAACTGAGCAATCAAAACGACTGGGATATTGGATGGATTGGGAGAACTCATATTTTACAATGTCCGATGAAAATAATTATACGATTTGGTCGTTTCTAAAAAAGCTGTTTGAGCAAGGTAAAATTTACAGTGGTAACGATGTTGTTCCATGGTCAGGTCGATCTGGAACTTCCTATTCGCAAATGGAGATTATTGAAGGGCGTAAACTTGTCGCACACGATTCGGTTTTTATTCGTTTTTCATTAAAAAATAGAGATAATGAATATTTATTAATTTGGACAACAACACCATGGACTTTAACATCTAATGTTGCAACTGCTGTAAATGTTAATCTGTATTATGTAAAATTACAGGCGGTAGATGGTTCCATTTACTATTTTGCTGGAGATAACTTAGAATTCCAACGTCTTGAAAAACAATTTGGAGATAAAAAACAATGGGTTGACGGTGTTCCAAAACTCAAGACCATAGCACAAATATTCAAAGAGCGTGGTGGGTATACTGTTTTAGATACAATTAAGGGATCAGAGATGATTGGATGGGAGTATGAAGGTCCATTTGATCATCTGGAAGCTCAAGGCAAATCCGGCGGATTTCCAATTGTTAAAGATGAACTAAAAAATCAAGGTATCAATGGTCATAAATGCCACAAAGTAATTGATGGCGGCAAGGATAGCATCGGTAACGACATAGTAGTAGCGGGTGAAGGTACAGGTATTGTGCATATAGCACCGGGTTGCGGTGATATTGACCATCAAATTGGTAAAAAGCTTGGTTTAGTTGATATTGCTCCTTTGAATGAGGAATCTAAATTCATTGATGGTTTTGGTTGGCTTTCCGGTTTGACTGCAACTGAACAGGAGACAACAGACAAGATAATATCAGATTTGCGGGATAGAAAAATACTTTTGCATTCTGAAAAATATCCTCATATATACCCACATTGTTGGCGCTCAGGCGACGAATTAGTTTTCCGTATTGTTGACGAATGGTACATAAATATGGACTGGCGTAAAAATATCAAAAAGAAAGTTGATGATATTAATTGGATTCCGGAGTGGGGAAAAGAGCGGGAACATGAATGGCTCGATAATATGGGCGATTGGATGATATCGAAACAACGTTTTTGGGGTCTTGCTTTACCAATCTGGACATTTGAAGATGATTCATTTTATGTGATTGGTTCCAAAGAAGAATTGAAAGAATTAGCAGTTGAAGGTTGGGATGAATTTAAGGGTCATAGTCCGCATCGTCCTTGGATTGATAAAGTAAAAATTAAACATCCTGAAAGTGGATTAATCGGCACCCGAATTCTTGATGTAGGTAATCCATGGTTAGATGCCGGAATTGTTACATATTCAACAATAAAATATAATGAAGACCGATCTTATTGGGAGAAATGGTTTCCAGCAGAATTTATCACCGAGTGCTTCCCCGGCCAATTCCGCAATTGGTTCTATTCGCTCTTGGCGATGTCGACAGTAATGGAGAATAAAGCGCCTTTCAAAACTTTGTTAGGTCATGCTCTTGTCAGAGACTCCAAAGGCAAAGAAATGCATAAATCTGCCGGCAATGCTATTTGGTTTAATGATGCCGCTGATGAAATGGGTGTTGATGTTATGCGGTGGCTTTTTATTAATCATAATGTGGAAAATAATCTAAATTTTGGTTATGAAGCTGGCAATGAAATAAGGAAAAAAATTATTACGTTGTGGAATTCTTATTCTTTCTTTGCAACCTACGCTGCAGTTGATGGATTTAATCCTCTAAAATCTAAGATTGAAGAAAGCGATTTAACAATTATGGATCGTTGGATAAGAGCGAAATTGCATCAACTTATTAAAGATATACGTTCATCGTTTGAAATATATAGACTGGATAAGTCAATGCGGAAAGTCGAGCTGTTTATAGAAGACTTGTCTAATTGGTATATTCGTAGAAATCGACGTCGTTTTTGGAAAAGTGAAGATGATTCTGATAAACAAGCTGCCTATCATACCCTCTATGATGTATTATTGACGCTAACAAAATTATTAGCTCCAATAATTCCGTTTGTAACCGATAAAATGTATAATAATTTAGTAATCAATATTGATGATTCAGCTCCCGAAAGTGTACATTTATGTGATTATCCGGAAGTTGTATCAAAGTATATAGACGTTGAGTTAATAAAGCAAGTTGATGCGCTGAAAAAAGTTGTGGAATTAGGGAGATCTGCCCGAAATAAAGCTGATCTGAAAATCCGACAACCGTTGCAAAGTTTGTTTTATGTTGTAAATGATGATAACTTATCCAAGTTTCTAAATGATAATAAGTCTGTCATATTAGATGAATTAAATGTAAAAGAGATAATACGTGTGTCTAATTCCAAAGAATTAATAATTTATGATGTAAAACCGAATCTTGCAATATTAGGAAAAGCTTTTGGAAAAGCGATACCATCAATACGAAAAGTACTTAGTGAAATGAATGTAAATGATATTATTAATCAGATACAAGGCAATGGGGAAATAGTGTTAAATACAGATTCCGGTGACATAACATTAAAAAAAGAACATATTTTGATAGAAACATCATCAGCGGAAGGATTAATAACTGCGCAAGATGAAGGATTTACTGTTGCTTTATCTACCGTATTAAATGATGAACTAATTCAAGAAGGACTTGTAAGAGATTTAATACGACAAGTACAAATCATGAGGAAAAATGCTGATTTTGCTGTAGAGGATCGTATTAAAGTATATAGTGAATTTGATGGTAAATTAGAAGAAGCACTAAACACATATAAAGATTATTTTTGTAATGAAACATTAACAGTAAGTATCGAACCAAATGGTTCGGAAATAGAATATTCTGATACAATTAAAATTCAAGGTAAAAAAATTACTCTGGGTATATCCCGGACAATTAAAGATTGAGAGGAAATTATGGCAACCCCCAAAAAATATACTAAATCTAAACTAAATAAATTTAGAAAATTAATCCAAAAAGAAATTGACATTGTCCACCAAGATATGGATGAATTAAAGGAAGGTGTTCTTGATAGCGGTAAAACAAGTGAAAGCTATGTCCCGGATTCGGTTTACAGCGTACACATGGCAGATGCCGGAACTGATGCTC
Organism: bacterium; assembly: GCA_030606865.1. Lineage (GTDB taxonomy): Bacteria > Fidelibacterota > Marinisomatia > Marinisomatales > JAHJCW01 > JAHJCW01. Next base: position 4,080 of record JAUWFQ010000058.1, on the reverse strand, counting down.
ATGAAAAAGAGAAAAATTTCCAATTAATGGTACGTGAAAACAGCTATTATCAAAACTTGGTAAGCGCTTTAAAACGGATTGATAATGGTACATACGGAATTTGTAAACAATGCATAGAAGAACCGAAAAACTTGTGTTCTACATGCCCATTAATTCCTGAAGACCGCCTTATGGCTGTACCGATTGCAACGATGTGTGTTGAGTGCAAAGAAAAGGAGAAAATGGGTCTGCTGTGATTGTTTTAACTATTAGTATTATAATAGTAATTATTGATCAGATTTCTAAATATTTAATTCGCTCCACGATGGAGTTACACGAGACGATTCCGGTAATCAAGAGTTTTTTCCATTTAACTTATGTCTCCAATGATGGGATGGCATTTGGTATCAATTTTCCGGGCGGGATATACATATTCACTATTGCATCGTTTCTGTTGACAATTTTTCTTATAGCTTATTTATGGAACGAACGGAAAGGACATCTTATTTTGCGAATTTCTTTGGCTCTCATCATCGCCGGAGCGATCGGTAACTTTATTGATCGTGTTATGTTTAAAGAAGTTGTAGATATGTTTGATTTCATTTTTTGGGGATACCATTGGTACATTTTTAATGTTGCAGATTCAGCTGTAACTGTCGGAATGATTTTATATTTAACTTATTTATTCTTTTTACAACCAAAAAAACAGACCGCTAAATCAGTCATTTGAAAAACGATATCTTAATCGTTGATAAATCCGGGATTCGTCTTGATAAATTCTTGGCGGACAATATTGACAAATTTTCCCGTTCCCAATTACAAAAATACATAAAAAACGGTAATATCACTGTAAATGGAGAAATTAAACCGGTAAAATATCGCTTAAACCTAGATGATAAGATTCATATTGATATTTCTGAAGAGATTTACGACAATGATTTTGTAGAACCTCAAGATATCCCGATTGATATTATTTTTGAAGATGATGATATTATTGTAATTAATAAACAAGCCGGTATGACTGTGCATCCCGGGACTGGTAATATAGATGGAACACTGGCTAATGCTTTAGCATTTTATTGTGCGCAATTATCTGATATTAATGGACCTATACGTCCGGGTATTGTTCATAGATTGGATCAAGATACTTCTGGAATCATTATTGTTGCCAAAACAAATTATGCTCATATGAAATTAGCGGAACAGTTTTCAAACAGACTTGTAAAAAAAGTATATTACGGGATTACTTGGGGAAATTGGAAAGAAGAAAAAGGATTGATAGATAAACCAATAGCAAGAAAACGAAATGACCCAACTTCATTTATCGTAAATATAACAGGGAAGGAAGCTCAAACTAATTTTCAAGTCATTAAAGAATCGCAATATTTTAGTCATATCAATTTCTTCCCGAAAACAGGACGTACTCATCAGATACGAGTTCATTCTGCATTTATCGGAAATCCGATTCTTGGCGATACTAAATATGGTGGAGGATTATCTCGAATAAAAGGTTACATTCCGGAAATTTCAAAAAAGTTAGAATCATTATTTAAAATTGTTCAACGACATATTTTACATGCACATAAAATTTCCTTTATACATCCTCGTAATAAAAGGGAGATGAACTTTGAAGCTGATTTACCTAATGATATACAAAATATTATCAATAAGATTGAATCATTAAATGTCTGATAATTTTAGACAATATATCGACGATTTTCATTCCTATTTAGAAAAAGAAAGAGGATATTCTTCGCATACTTGTGTTTCATATATTCATGATTTACATAGATTTAATGACTTTCTAATAGAATATACAGGATCCTCTGATATTTCAGCAGATAGCATAGATAAACAAGCGATTAGACATTTTTTAGGTAAGGAATTTGAAGAAAGGTTTTCATCAAAAACTGTTGGTAGAAGATTAGCGTCAATTAAATCATTTTTTAAATATTTAATAAAAGCAGAAGTTGTGAATAATAATCCTGCACTATATGTCAAAACTCCAAAAACTTCAAAACCACTTCCAAACTTTATTGATGAAAAAATGATTGATGTACTAATGGAAGCTCCACCGGCGGATACCATCGTAGGTTTGCGTGATAGAGCAATATTGGAATTATTTTATAGCACAGGAATACGTTTGAGCGAACTGGTTAATATTAATTTCAGAAATATAGATTTCAATAATAATCTTATAAGAGTTGTAGGGAAAGGGAATAAAGAAAGATTAATTCCCTTCGGTAATCGGGCAATGAAAGCAATTGAAAATTATCTTGAAAAAAGTGGCAGATCATTAAAAACTACTGACATAGATACTCCTCTATTTGTAAATTCGAAAGGTGAACGCATATCACAAAGGACAGTTCAACGTAGTGTAAGTATGTATTTACGTTTAGTAACAGAAGGGGAACATCTTGGTCCTCATACCTTACGTCATTCATTTGCAACCCATTTATTAGATCGCGGAGCAGACTTACGAGCAGTTAAAGACTTATTAGGACACAGTAGTTTGTCCTCGACACAGATCTATACCCATGTGCAACCGGAAAGGATGAAAAAAATATACAAAAAAGCACATCCTCATGGAGATAATTAAATCGATAAAATCAAAAAAATAAGGAGTTTGAATTGAATATTGAATTTACCTCTCGCCATTTTAACGCACCGGATAATTTAAAAAACTATGCTATTAGTGAAGTTCAAAGAATCACTAAAGTTTACGATAGAGCTATACAATGTCAAATTTTATTATTCCATGAGAATGATCAATATACTACTGAATTAAATTTATCTATACCGAGCCATAAATTAAATGTAAAAGAATCAACTGATAACATCACAAAATCAATTGACCTTGCTGTTGCAAAAATGATTACCCGTGTAAAAAAAATAAAGGGTAAACAAAATAGCCATCACTAAAAATTAGAATATTTTGAAGGCAATCATTCCTGTAGCCGGTTACGGTACCCGATTAAAGCCGCATACGGAGCGGTATCAAAAAACTCTTTTACCATTAGCAGGTAAACCTGCGTTAGATTTCATTCTGGAACCACTATTTGATTCAGGGATTGATGAGTTAGTATTTATAGTAGGTCATCTGAAAGAACAGGTGATTGATCATGTGAAAAAATATGATTGTAAATTTTCATTCATCGAACAAAAAAATCGGTTAGGGTTAGGGCACGCAGTTTTAACTGGATTAAAGATCACAGATGAGCCTGTTTTAGTTCAACTTGGTGATACAATTTTCAATTTAGATTATAATGAATTTTGTTCATCCACGGATAATGTGATAGGTGTTGATGAAGTAGACGATCCATCGCGTTTCGGTATAGTTGAATTAAAAGATGATAAAGTAATTAATTTTTTTGAAAAACATCCGAATCCACCGAGTAATTTAGCTATCAGCGGATTATATTATTTCAATAATGAAGGAAAATTAAAATCAGCAATTGAAGAATTAATAAAACGCAACATTAAAACTAACAATGAATACCAAATTACTGATGCTTTGCAACTAATGGTTAAACAAGGTGAAAATTTCAGTGTATTTCCAACACCGAACTATTATGATGTAGGTGTTCCTGAAGCTCTCTTATACTCCAATCGTAAGTTGTTGATTTCTAATCATAAAGAATTTCCAACTTCAAAAATAATTGAACCGGTATTCATTGGTGACAATTGTATAATTGACAATTCCATAATTGGACCCTATGTAACAATTATGAATAATTGTGATATTTATAATTCCAAAATAGAAGATAGTATAATTTTACATGATTCAAATATTACTGATATGCAAATTCTCGGCAAGATTGCTGCTAAAGATGGTTCGGAAGCTTGTTAATATTTTAAATATTAATTTTTAATTATATGGTCTGATTTACCTTTTTTTGTAACTTAAAAGTTCGTTAACTTAATTATTATGGAGATTTTATGAGTCGGTATTTATTTACATCTGAATCAGTTACGGAAGGTCACCCGGATAAGGTCTGTGATGCGATTTCTGATGCAATATTGGATAATTTATTAGAGCAAGACAATGAATCGCGCGTAGCCTGTGAAACGTTAGTAACCAAAGGCTTAGTGGTAGTAAGT
>JAUWFQ010000159.1 GCA_030606865.1 bacterium | reverse complement strand
CCATCATCAATAGTAGCTTCAGGATTGTAATTATTGGCTACAGGATCGGTACAGCCATATATTTCTATAGGTTTAGGTTCTTCTTTCTCAAATAATTTACAGGATACAATTAAAATTACTGCTGTTACTGCAATTATTAGGAATAGATTTCTATGCACTCTTTCCACTTTCCAATACCTCCAAATTAAATTCTAAGGCAAAGTTACAGTAACATAAGGATAGTCGTAAGCTGAACTATTCTAGTAAGTAACCCTCGAATATCAAAAACTACCGGTTGTTACAATAACTTCATCCTTATATCCACCAATTGCTTCAGGAAACATTTTTATTGGTAAAGGTTGAGTAGATAAAGAAATATCTGACCAAATCCCTTCGGTAGCAGAGTCACTATAGCGTAAGGTAGAGCCACCTATTATCCAGGATTTGTTGTTATAAACATGCATATCATAAGCATAAGCATTACCATAAGGATGACTAATCCATGTACGACCTGTATCACTACTAAAATGTATATATTGACTATCTAATAGCCAAACATCTTTAGGAGAATTATTAGAGAATATTATATTATACCCCCAAAAGTTATTATTAAAAAACGCTTGAGGAAATTTCTGCCAAGTATTACCGCCATCAATAGTCCTATACACATTGCTGTGGTCAGTTAATATTCCAACATTCTCATCATAAAATTCCAATAACAAAGCATTCTTAAAATGGGTTGTATCCCAAGGAGCACCTAAATCAGCTGTGCCATATAAAACCCGAGGTGCAACATTAGTATTAAGAAAAAATACGGTTTTCATATCTATAAAATCCACTCTTCTTGAATTTCTTAAACTTCCCACGGTTGGTGGAGTTTGAACTTGAGTCCAATTTTTTCCGCCATCACTTGTCATATAAAATACAGGTCCAATATTTGATTCATCAACAACAATCAGACCATTATTTTTATCTACAAATTTTATTTGATCTAATCCTGCGCCACTCCCTTGTCGAAGGACAGTATATTGCACCTTCCAAGTTTTACCCATATCTGCACTATACATAATATATTCGTTATAGTTATCATCAACAGATTTTCCGGTTGCTATCCATATGTTATTTGAATCAACTATTGAAATTTGGAAAGCTGAACCAAGGTCTATACTTTGCGGGCAATTAAACTCCCAAGTATTTCCACCATCAGTAGATATTAATAAAAATGATGATCCCTCTTTACAATAATTACAATTACCATCATCAATAGTAGCTTCAGGATTGTAGTTGGTTGCTAATGAATCAGTACAACCGTATACTTCAATAGGTTTAAGTTCTTCTTCACACAGTTTGCAGGTAACTGTAACACACGTAACGAGAACTGCAATTATTAGAAATAGATTTCTGTACATCCTTTTCAATACCTCCTAACGTAAATTCTAAGGTAAAGTTACAGTAACATAATGATAGTCGTAAACTGAACTATTTATATCTGTTACAGTCACTTTAAGCCGAAATGCTGGGAAAGAACCGGAAACATATACAGTTGAGGTATTACCCGGTATTGATTCCCAAAACCCCAAGGTACGCTTCTTGTTCCATCATCTTCTTTTGAATCATTTGACTGACTTCGATCATTACAATATTGATATTTTTGCCAACTATATGTATATGTAGAAGGTACACCATAACTAGCATTCGCAGTAAATGTACCGCTCTGACCGGATAATAATTGTGTCGGACCACTAATATATACAGTTACAGCTGGCGGTTTATAAGTAACTTCATTACTATTGGCTCCATAATCACTAGTAAACATTTTTAAAGCAACACGATAAGAATAGTTATTTTCTATATTTGAGAGAGGTACACTTGTATCTTCATAATCATCATTATCTCCACAATCATCACCATCTTCACCTTCCCAACAATTATTAATCAAAGGAAGATTTGTCCAGCTACCATTATTTATTTTTTTCTGTACTCTATAATAATGAGAATATTTAAATCCCCAAGTTATAAATGGGTGATTGTTTTGTTGTGATTTACTAATTGTTAATGTTGGAATTCCAGGATTCTGAGGCTTACCACAGGCTAGCCAATAAAGTAGTTGATACTTAGGAACATAATTAGCCCATAGACGGGCAACAAAAATTGTTGTAACATTCTGCTCTTCGCCACCCGGACACTCAATATAAGTCATATTATTTGTGATTTCTGTACTTTTTGGAAATTCTGCATTTCCACAATATTTTGGATCTCTGGTATCAGCAACAATTGAGTTTGTTAAATCATCAACTTGTTTTTCCAATTCATCCAATTGTTGGTTTATGCTTTCCAAAGATTGTTGATTGGGGCTGGTAATTGGTGTGTTGTTTTCGCAACTACTTAAAAACAAAAAAGCAAAAGCGAATAAAATAAATATAGCTAATGAAGAAATTAGTTTTTTCATGATAATCTTCTTAATTATTTTTAAATGGATAATATAATGCTATTAACTGAATAAAATTACTTAGTTTATATTGCTTTGTAAATACTCTGAATCCAGTATTTTTGCCCAGAAATGTAAAAAAGATTGGGTTTTAACTGATAGTAATAGAGAATATATTATAGCACACAGATGGCACGGATAATACTGATTTTCACAGATTTAATATTTTACAACGAACCAAACGAAAAAATATTTTTAAAATCCTTGCGAAGGTTATTAATATAATAGATTTAAACAAATTTGAATTTTTAAATAGTCATAGGAAGAAACCTTCGCAAGGTTATGAACACTTTAACACATTAAAACTTTAACACCTTAACACTTTTAGATTTTTCAATATTCAATCTTCAATTTTAAATTGTCAATTAAACAACATTAGTCGGATCCCAAGTAGAATGATAATTTTCATTTAAATTATCTAATTCAATCATATCTGCTTCTGAAATATTAAAGTCGAATACATTAGCATTCTCTTTAATATGCTCTTTTTGAGAGGACTTTGGTATTACGCTCACACCTTTTTGCAAACACCACCTAACTAAAATTTGCGAAGTTGATTTATCATATCTACGTGCAATGTCAATCAGATTTGAATCTTTCAACTTATGTCCCTTTGTCAATGGGCTATACGATTCAAGTGCTATTCCTTTAGATTCACAATAGTTCTGTAATTCCTTTAAATATAGAAATGGGCTGAACTCTACTTGATTAACTGTCGAGATTATCTCTGAATTATTCAGTAATTCTTCCAAGTGTCTTGCCATAAAATTGCTAACACCAATTGATTTACATAATCCTTCATTATATAATTTTTCTAAAGCTCGCCAACTTTCCAAACGTAGATTTTCAACAGGCCAATGTATTAAGTATAAATCAATATAATCCAATCCTAAATGCTCTAAACTACGATGGAATGCTTTAATTGTATTATCATATCCATGATCAGAATTCCAAAGTTTTGTGGTAATAAATATTTCCTCGCGCGGAATACCGGATTCGCGAACGGCTTCGCCAACTTCCTCTTCATTCTCATACATCGCTGCAGTATCAATATGCCGGTAACCTATTTCCAATGCATACAATATTGAATCAATGGCTTGTTTGCCTTTATCATTTAGATAAGTACCTAATCCAAACATCGGGATTTTTATACCATTATTCAATTCCTTTAAAGATTTAATATGCAGACTCATCTTAT
>JAUWFQ010000021.1 GCA_030606865.1 bacterium | reverse complement strand
GCGGAAGCGGGATTTTTTTCTTTAAATGTATTTGATACATCGGGCAAAGAAGTTACAGAAATAGTAAATGAAAACTATTATCCTGGCGAATATAAAGTTGAATTCGATGGTAGTGAACTGACTAACGGAATTTATTTCTATAGATTATCACAGGGTAATAATTCAATAATAAAGAAAATGCTGTTAGTAAAATAAATTCTTATAAGACTTTATAAATACCATAAGAGTATGGTGGTATATCCAGCTCAAATTTTCTATCATTGATATATTTTATTTCGTCAGTCAATAGATCTTTCAATTTCCCATATCGTATATCAGATTCAACGTATTGATTTACAGATCCATTGTTAATCACAACAATAATTTTCTCCGCAAAATATGATTTCTCAAGTATTAATATTGGACCTTCTGCTTTAATTATTTCTAAATCTCCTAACGCTAAGGATGGGTATTTACTTCGCAGTTTATTTAATCCTGCAATTTCATTAAATAAATTTGTTTCATTTTCATTTATATTTGCGCCAAACCGCATTGGCCGGCGATTCCCCGGATCACCAGCCCCCATCAATCCAATTTCTTCACCGTAATAAACAACCGGAACTCCCGGAATTGAGATGTTAAAAGTATGGAAATTAGCTAATTTTGCATAACTCGACTCATTTTGTACAGCCGAAGGGGGATTTGAAAAAGTCCTTTCGGTTCCATCATCGCTAAAAGATACTTGTCCATCAGCAATGCCAATAAATCGTAATTGATCATGACTTGATGTAATATTTCCCATCAAATTTATTGGCTGATATGTACTCAAATTATTTTCTATTATTTTAGCTAAGTTAGAAAAATCTGTATTGTCGGACGTAAATGGTCCACGCGCATTAAAATAGATAGCAAAATTAAATTGAGCATCTAACTCCCCGGGGTTTACATAATCTAAAATCAATTCATCGGAACCAAATGTCTCACCAATTTGATAAATATGCTTTTTCGGAAATTTCGCTTTCATTTCTGCCGTTAAATGCTTCCAAAAGTCATGCGGAACATGTTTTACCGCATCTTGTCTAAATCCGTCAAAATCAAATGTTTCCAACCACCAAATTGCATCGTCAACAATTTGCTCAATAGCTTTAGGTGCAGATGGATAATCGAATGATGGAATAAACTCATCAAACCATGTGGTAAGACGGGTCTCCTCGCTCCAATTACGGATATTCATTTCACCGTCCTGGAGTTGAACATTGCCGAACCATTCACGATGCTCTTTAAAATACGGATGTTCTTCATGCACATGATTTGATACGAAATCCAGTATAACTTTTATATTCCGAGAGTGAGCAAGTTCAACGAGTTTATTAAGCTCCCCTTCAGTCCCATATCGAGTATCAATCGTTCGCGGCGCAATCGGCCAATAGCCGTGATAGCCAGTAAATTTCCGATACGGTGGAATCCACTCTACATAAGCACTATCCGGCTGTCTGTTCAGTGGCGATAACCATATTGAGTTTATTCCTAAATTAGTAAAATATCCTTCCTCCAATTTTTGAATAATACCTGATAGATCACCTCCATGGAAATTAGCTAAATCATGCAGATCATTTGTTTTGACATGAATAGTATTGGATTTATCACCATCTAAAAATCTATCAACTGTCAAATTGTATAACACAGCAAAATGCCAATCTTGCGGATGGTCAATCGGATTAAGCGGCTTTCCATTTTTAATAATTGTAATATTTTCGGGTATAACTCGATCTTTTTCGTCAACTCCTATAATTCTAAGTGTTCCCTCTCCTAATTTCATATAATCCACACTGATCAAATTCTTTTCGTCAATGTTATATAATTCCTCCTCGACAATGGAATTGTTATGAATTAATATCAATTCTTTTAATGCTGAATTATCATCTATTGGATTATAATAATATGTTAATAATCCTTTTTCCCATTTTTCTTTTATAATTCTCCCACCCGATTCCAATCTAAATTCGGAAAGATCCAAGATTGAGTTCCACCCGCCAATATTATTTGAAATAAAAATCGGATTTGTCGGATCAATTAATTCAACTCCATCTACTACAAATTTATATTCATGCCTTTGTGGTTTTAGATACACAATTCGTTCATAAACTCCGTCATTGTCTTCATCGGAAAGCGGTAATGCAGTTCGAGACCAATCATTAAATTGCCCCATTACAACTATATTTGATTCAGTACTTTCCGGTTTGTAAGTAAAGGTATGAGCTACCAAAGGATTTATTCTCAATAACAAACTGAATTGCTCACCATTTACAACCATTGGAAGAACTATAAGTGGTTTATTATTATCTGCCTTTAATTTTAATGATTTTGTGTCAGTATCATAATGGACATTTACACCATCTACTTGCCCAATAGAAACATCGCCAATCTTGGACATATATTTTGATAAATCTATTTCTTTTTCAATACCTGTTTGGAGAACAACAGTTGAAAAATTTGAAATATTTACAACCTCATACTGAGTACACCCAACAATATAAATTAAAACAATAATAAAAAATGTTTTTCTCATATTCCTTTTCCAAATAATGCTATAATTTAAGAACTTGATTATTTACAAAGCATAATAAATACAATGGTAAGCGATGAAAAAAATAATATTTCTCTTGGTTCTTCTACTTTTTGGGTGTCAAAATATGAATGATCAGATCCTTTCCTATGGCGCTTTTGTCAAAAGCGATGGTGTTGAATTCAGACTTTATGCGCCAAAATCCGATAAAGTGTTTTTAGTGATATTTGATAATCCCGAAGATAATTCTGGAAAAGAATTTCCGATGTCGCAAGAAGAATTTGGTGTCTGGACATTAAAAATAAAAAATGCTGGTTATGGTACTCTTTACGGTTACCGATTAGAAGGTCCTTCCAATGATTCATCAGTAATAATTGCTGATCCATATTCCAAAGCTGCTGTAACACAAAATAGCCATCGACATGTAGCAAAATCACTTGTTGTGAACACAGATTATGATTGGGAAAATGATGATTGGATAAAAATTGATCCGCGTGACCTAATAATTTACGAAATGCATTTACGCGATATGACCGTTCACCGTACTTCGGGTTCAGATTTTCCCGGCACATATAAAGGATTTATAGATAAAAATCGGCGTAGTGGTATAAATCACATTAAAGATATGGGTGTAAATGCAGTGCAAATTCTACCACTTCAGGATTTTGCAAATGTAGAAATACCCTATAAAGATTCAACTATTTTTATGTATAATGATTGGAATCCCTATGCGCGAAATCACTGGGGATATATGACCACATTCTTTTTGGCACCTGAATCTTATTATGCTACCGATGGAACAATGGAACCGAATGCATGGAATGGCGCGAGTGGAAAAGCAATTAAAGAGATGAAAGATATAGTGAAGGATTTGCACAAGGAAGGTATTGCAGTTATTATGGATGTAGTCTATAATCACATTTCCAATTATGATTATCATCCATTAAAATATATTGATAAAGAAACCTATTTTCGTCTTGATGACAAAGGCGAATATATCATGCAGAGTGGATGTGGAAATGACTGTAAAACTGAAAATCCCGCAATGCGTAAACTTATCCTTGAAAGTGTAAAATATTGGATGACAGAGTATCATGTTGATGGTTTCCGATTTGATTTGGGCTATTTAATTGATAAGGAAACACGCAACCAAATATTAGCTGAACTTCGGGCTATAAATCCAAATGCAATTATCCTTGCTGAGCCATGGGGAGGCGGATACGATCCTGATGGTTTTTCTAATATAGGTTGGGCATCATTTAATGATAAAATCAGAAATAGCGTGAAAGGTCAAAATCCGGTAAATGGGCTTGGATTTATATTCGGAAGATGGTTTGGTGATAATGACCAAAAATCACTACAACGGTACGCAATGGGATCATTGCGTGAATACTATGGTCAATACTTAGATATTTCACATAGCGTAAATTATCTTGAATCTCATGATGATCATACATTTGGTGATTTTGTTAGAATTGGCAGTGGAGAAGTCACAGAACATCAAGTGATTACAAATCGTATTAATAATGCAAAATTAACCGTTAGGCAATTAGCATTAAATAAGTTAGGTGCTATATTCTTATTTACAAGCCAAGGAATTACTTTTATGCACCAAGGTCAAGAATGGGCACGTAGTAAAATTATCGCAGAAACTGATGTTCCTGATGACAAAATCGGACAAATTGATCATAACTCCTACAATAAAGATAACGAGACCAATTGGCTAAATTGGGATGAGAAAGATATGAATTCCGATTTAGTTAATTATTATAAAGGATTGATTCAATTACGGAAAAAGTATCCCGAATTCCGACATTCTAAACCGGACGACTTTAAATTTATTGACGTGGGTAAACAAGTCGCTTTAGCATATAAATTGCAGGACAAGTTAATTGTCGCTATAAATGGTGATCCTATAAACGAATTGAAAATTGATTTACCAGATGGTGATTGGAAAGTATTAGTTAATAGAGGTAGAGTTGATTTAACTGGGAATGAAACACTATCAAATAAATTAACAGTCAAACCAACAAGTGGAATTGTATTGATAATGAAATAATCTATTTTAATAGCAACATTTTCTTAGTCAAAGTCTTATCGCCAATTGATAAGCTATAAAAATAAATACCGTTTGGTAGGGACATGTCGCGACTTGTACCTACGTTAAATTTTACTGAATATTCACCGGGCGGTTGGATTTCATTTACCAAGGTGGCAACTTCGTTGCCCAAAATATTAAATACTTTTAATTGTAGAAACTGGGTATACCCTGTTTCTACCTGCGGAACTGTATATTTTATTGTTGTATTCAAATTGAACGGATTGGGATAATTTTGTGATAAGGATAATATGGTTGGTAGAGTATCATCACCATTATCTTTAACTTCAATCCCTTGTAAATGTTTATTTGTGAATATTCTACATTCCCCGGGTGCTAATTCGATTTCGGTTTGCGTATCGGTAACTTCAACTTCTTCTCTATTAAAATCATCATACCAAGTTGCCGAGTAATAAAAATTAGGATTTATTGACTGCGTTTCAACTCCGAAATTACCGATGATTATCGCACTCATCGTAGAATGTGATAATCCAATTCTTTTCAATCCATTCGGATTATCCAGCGAAAGTTGTACACTTGTTCCTGAGCTTCGAAAAACTTCATTCATATTTCTAACTTTTATCAATTTGGAATACATATCATACAAATCTTTCCGATTCGAATTGCTATAATAATCCCAACGGATTGGCTTCTCACCTACTCTGCCATTGAAATCGATTGAAACATCGTAACCCAATTCACCGAACTGCCAAATCATTTTTGGTCCTGGCAAAGTAAAGTAGAATGCTGCTGCTAATTTTTGTCGATTGAGAGCAGTGCTTAATTCTTTGATATTATATGTCCCTGACAAATTACCATATTGCAAATTTTTATACATTAATCGTTCTTCGTCATGACTTTCCATGTAGGTTACCAAGTTTGGCTCTGTCCAACCACGTCTTTTATAAAATCCCCACGAAAAGTCGGATATTGAATCACCGTGATATCCCATTGTAGCTTCGTTATAATTATGGTTTGAATTTCCCCACAACATAAATCCGTTGTTAGCTAATTCCTTCTCTTCAACATTATCGGTAAAATGTTCTAATATCAAATAACTAGTTGAATCATAGCTCCAAACTTCATCAGCTATACGCTCTAAAATCGCGATGCGCGATGCATCGTACGGAGTTCCCTCACCACCCTTATTTGTAAATCCTTTGGTGAAATCTAATCGGAAACCATCTACTTTATATTCTTCAATCCAATAACGCAATACGCGATCTACGAACGCCTCGGTATGTTTACTTTTGTGATTAAAGTCGTAGCCCCAAGAATATACTGAATTCGGTGATTTAACGTTATACCAAGGATTGTTTACCGCAGGACGATTGTTGACGCTATCCCAATATAACCTCACAAATGGTGATTGTCCGTAAGAATGATTAAGAACGATATCTTGAATCACTGCAATTCCGCGTCTATGACATTCATCAACAAAAGCTTTTAAATCATTTTTAGTACCATAATATTTATCAGGTGCAAAATAAAATGACGGATTATAACCCCAACTTGAATTGCCTTCAAACTCATTGATCGGCATTAATTCGATTGCATTTATTCCCAAATTATCTAAATAATCTAATGTATCAATCAAAGTTTTATAATCATGATTATGTATAAAATCACGTATAAGCAATTCATATATCACTAAATCTTTTTGTTCCGGTCTTACAAAGTCATCACTATTCAGCCATTGATACTCCGTTTGACCGGTTTGAAATACTGATACAGGTTGATCAGTTTTGCCACGGGGATATTCTTTCAGATTTGGATAAGTATCTGACGAAATATATTGATCATTCCACGGATCGAGAATCAGATCTGCGTACGAATCGGCAACTCGAATTTCACCATTTACTAAATATTGAAAAGCATATTCCACTCCCGACGTTAAATCGGAAAGTGTAAGCCACCATAATGTACTATCAACAGTAGGTTGATACATATTCATCGCGTAATCATTATCTATTTTCCAATCATTAAAATCGCTCATGACATAAACAAAATCTTTATAAGGCGCAAAAAGCGCCAAAGTGACTATTGTATTATTAACATAATTAATACCAGGTTTAATGCCATTTGGGGGAGCTTGACTGACTTGATCCGTTCGAACAACTATAGCAAATTCCGTTGTATCTCTAAAACCGGTTATATTTTTTCCGATACATTTTAATTCATACTCATCAGCGGTATAAATAGAAGTATCAAAATCATATTTAAGTGTGTCAGTATCCGTTTTTGACACCTCTATACCATTAATTTGTAAAAATAGTGAATCTGCTGGAACTCCCGTTGAAACTGTTGAAACAATTATTGGTACAATTTCATCTTGAGATGCAAATACCGGAGAACGAAGTGGGTCTCCAAAAGGAATTGTTACTTCAGGAGATATAATTACGACTGAAAGTCCTTCCGGGTAAACAACAGCATACCAATCGATGCCATACCCGCCATTATTATCCCATGTTCCGGCAGAATAATCATTTTTATTATCGGTAAAAGCAAAATCAATTACTGCTACATCTTGCTGAATTGACAGTGTATATTCCCATAAACCTGTTGAAGGTGATTTAATCATGGTATAATCTGCCGTATTTTGCCAATCATTAAATCCAAGATGAATATAAACCGGATTGGTGCCGGATGGTAGGATATTTCTTGATTCTAAATTATAATAAATCGTTACCTGTCCACCCTGGATAGGATTTTCCGGCTCCCAATATACGTCTTGCGCATAGGTGAAACTAAAAAGAGACAGAACCAATATTATTGCGCTAATGCGCTTACAATTTTTGGGCATTCCCATAAATTCCCATTTGATGGAGGAAGATTTACTTATCCCCCACAAGAAAAGGGGATTAAGGGGGCTGTCAAGAACACTCATGTTGCTTAATCCATTCGTCAATTTTTATCAATACGCCATTCATATCATACTGGATTTGATCATTATTAAAACGTAATACAGTTAATCCTAACTCTTCTAAATAGTGTTGTTTTTTTATATCAGTTTTTTCTTGATTAAAATGACTTTCACCATCAATTTCAATTACTAATTGCAATTTAGAGCAGAAGAAATCTACTATATAATTCCCAATCGGTTTCTGTCTAAGAAACTGATAACCTTTCATCTGTTTAGCTTTTACCTGATTCCAGAAACGAATTTCAGATATACTGGAATTATTTCGCAGATTACGGGCTAATTGTTTCAATTTCGGATTGTAGTGGATTATCATTTCAATATTATCTTGGACTACAGATTTTATATCCCTCTAAATCTCCCTTTAACAAGGGAGACTTTTCAATCCCCCTTATAAAAGGGGGATTAATGGGGTTGTGAAAAACATTCAAGTTTATTTTACTTTAACTTCCGTAGACAGGTGCTTGTACCAACTAAAATATAGTATGGTTGTTAAAATTACCAACAAAATTCCTAAAACTGTCACATTTGTCCAATTTTTAAACATTATACTCATCATGAAAAGGAAGAATACTACTTGCCACGGAACTGCGATAAATGTTGAGAATATATCACGTTTATTTTCACTGTCAATTGCGATAATGTCATCCTTAGTTAACTTATTTTTGAATCTGTTCCAAGTTCCGAATGGACGTGTTTTATTGTAGAATTTAGTAAGCGTTTTTTCATCAGTCGGAGTTGTTAATAATGTACCAAAAATCGTACCAAATAATGATGAAGACGAAGCAACAGCAAACATTGCATATTCGGTTGTACCTTCCGGTGCTAATGCTTTAAATATAATTGCGGCAGTCATACCGGTAATCATCCCTATCGCAAAGCCCCAACCATTCATACGTGACCAATACCAACGTAGTAACATTGGTATTAACATACCTGAGCCGATACTCATGGTTATCCATCCCCATACAGAATTGATATTTTTGAATAATAACATCAGTCCTAAACCAAATAGCACGATAATAATAGATGCCATATAACTATGCATCATCAATTTTTTTTGGGATGCTTTGGGATTAATATAAAGTTGGTAAATATCTTTCACCCAATAGGCTGCTCCTGCATTCACTGTTGAATCAAAGGTTGACATTCCCGCTGCCATTAACCCCGCTACTAAGAACCCTTTTACACCAATTGGTAATGTTTCTACAACAGCAGGCAACACTAACTCCGGATCACTAATTTGGCTTCCTAAAGAAACTCCAATTACTGCAATTGCACCAATAAATATCCAACGGAATGATAATAAAAATATCCAAAAAGCGCTTAATAATCCCGCTTCACGATCACTACGTGCAGCAAAATACCTTTGTAACATATAATTACCGGTTCCTCCGGAACCCTCCAAAACTACTTTCAAAATGTAAAACGATACCGCAATTCCAAATAGATTATAAATTGAATATTGCGATGCCTGATCTATATCTAATTTGGTAGCCGGCAACACACTTGTCCACTCTTTAAGCGTTGTTGTATAACGTTCAAATCCACCATCAAAAAGCGGTAATGAAATACTAAATTCTTCCGGTAGTGTAATTGCAAAAGCTTTCGATGCTATATATAAAATTGCCCCAAAAATTAAGAAACCCTGGAATACATCTGTCCAAACAACTCCATACAATCCCGAAGCCACAGTATAAATCATCGCCACAGCGATTAAAATAGCAGCCGCCCAAAATTCGGATGGTAAACCTAGATAATTATGCAAACCTAAGAATGAATCTAAAAATTTGCCGCCGCCAATTGCAAAATATGTCACCATCGCGATTGTCATAATGATTGAGGTTATTGCCGCAATTACTCGAGCGACCTGCCCTTGAGTTCCTTTACCGAATCTAAGTTCCATCCACTCTGCCAAAGTCATCGCTCCTGAGCGGCGATTCCACTTACCCATGTAGATCATTAAAAAAGCCATTATTAAAGTAACGCCGCCACGAATCTCGATGTAAAATCCTTTCACACCCAATGCATAAATCAAAGCTGCGATTATCATTGTTCCGCTTATATCCAAATTTGAGGACATTCCCGAAGATGCCAATGCCCACCATGGTAAATCTCTATTACCAAGGAAATATGAATCAATTCCTCGAGAGGCCTTACGTTGTAAATACAAACCAATTAAAACAATGGTTGTCAAATACAAAGCTACAATTCCATAATCAATTCCGTGCATAATAACTCCCTAATAATTAATTATATGGTTGACCAACTGTCAGGAATTTTAGTTCTAGTCGGTACAACTATGATACCATTTCTAATTACACAATAATCTAAATCAGCTTCTTCAATACTATTACTGTTTTCTAAAATCACATTTTTACCGATTGTTACATTTTTATCAATAATTGCTCTTTTTATTACAGTATTTTCACCAATACCACCAGGGGCACTTGCACCGGAGCCATCATTAGTATAAGAATCTGCTCCATTATGGACTACATGATCTAATACAACATTATCACTTATAATGCTACGGATTCCGACGATTGATCGGTTTATTTTAGCTTTTCCAATACGGCAGCCTTCATTTATTATCGACAGATTAATGTCGGCTCCTTCAATCTTGCTACCTGGCAAAAACCGTGGGTGCGTAAATAAGCAACGCTTAGAATCGTAAAAATTGAATTCAGGAACATGATCGGTTAGAGCAATATTTGCCTTAAAATATGCTTCTATTGTACCAATATCTTCCCAAGTACCGTCAAATTTATATGCAGTAGTTTTAAACTTTTTCATGGTAGCAGGAATTATATTTTTACCAAAATCATTACCATTAAATTGTAATGCTTTATCCAACACACCTTTCTTAAAAATATAAATTCCCATTGATGCTAAAACATATTCGCCTGATTCAGATTTTTTAATATAAGTTTGTAATTGATCGCTACTTGGTTTTTCAATGAAGTCGGTTATTTTATTGGAGCTGTCCGTAATCATTATTCCGTAACGACTTGTATCCTCAATCGGTACGGGAATAGTTGCAATTGTTAATTCAGTATCAGACTCCAGGTGAAATTCATAGAATTTGCGGTAATCCATATTATATAAATGATCACCGGCTAAAATTATAAAATCCGAACATGGCATCTTACAAAATCGACTCCAATAAGCTCTTACAGCATCGGCAGTCCCCTGGAACCAATCTGTACTTTCTAAAGTCTGTTGAGCAGCAAGAATTTCAATAATTCCTTCGGTAAACATATCAAATTTATAGGTTTGAAAAATATGCCTATGCAGGGAAGCAGTATTAACTTGGGTTAATATGTAGATATTTTTTATTCGTGAATTAATACAATTACTAATCGGTATATCGATTAATCGATATTTTCCTCCAATCGAGACAGCCGGTTTTGCGCGATGTTCAGTAAGCGGCCATAAGCGTTCACCGCGACCACCACCCATAATTATTGCTGAAAGATTTCGTCCAATATTCATGTTCAATTTTCCTTTATAATCTGTGTATACAAATTAAGATATTTTTTGGCAGAATTAGACCATGAATAATCATTTTTCATAGCATTGTTAATCAACTTCTTCCATATTTTTTTATCTTGGTAGATTTTTACTGCATTCCGTACAGTTTTAATTAATTCTTTAGATGTATAGTTGTAAAACACAAAACCGTCACCATTTTTTCTGTCCCAATCGGTAACTGTATCGGCTAAACCGCCGGTGTTAAAAACTATTGGAATTGTACCATAACGCAGACTATAAATCTGATTTAACCCGCATGGTTCATAGCGAGATGGCATAAAGAACATATCCGAACCAGCTTCAATTAGATGTGCCATTTTTTCATCAAAATAATTATGGAAGCTAATTTGATTTGGATATTTTTTAGCGGCTTTTTTCAATGCAAGAGAAATTTTAACATTTCCTGTTCCTAAAATCACAAGTTTGGTACCGGTAGCAATGATCTCATCAATCGTGTTAAGTATTAAGTAGAATCCCTTAGTTGTAACTAGACGCGATACCATTCCAATTATCGGTTGAGTGGAATAATTCCAATTGCATTTTTTAAGCAAAGCCCGCTTATTTTTATATTTACCTGAAATAGATTTGATTAAAAAATGATATTTCAAAAACGAATCCGTTTGAGGATCCCAAATAGAATAATCAGCGCCATTAATTATTCCACTAAATTTATCACTATGAGTTATTAATGATTTTTTCAGACCGAATGAAATTTTTTCTTTGTTTAATAATTCTTTAGCATAATTGGGACTTACTGTATTTAATGCATTGCAATGTTTAATTCCAATTGATAAGGAACTTAAACTTTTACGTCTTTTATCTCTATTATTAAAATCGGTAAAATGTAAAAGTTTTGCTTCATCGAAATCGAACCATCCTTGATATTCAGCATTGTGAATTGTCAACAATAATGGAATATTGATATTTCTATTTTTAAGCATCCAGGGGATTAACGCAGTATGGTGATCATTACAATGAATTAGATTAACAGAAAATAATCCTCTGTTAATCAAATCTATGACAACATATTGAAAAAAGAAAAATCGTTTAATATTATCCGTAAATCCTTCACCGTTTTCCTCAGTATATATTCCGGCTCGGTGGAAAAAATGGTCGTTTTTTACAAAGAAAATATCAACACCGTTTTCATCTTTATATTGATATAGATCATATTTAAAATAATTGTCGCCAAGTTGAATATTACCTTTTATACCGGAAAATTTTATTGCATATTTTTTTTCATCAATAACTGAATAGAACGGCGTAATTACGATGACTTTCTGTCCCATTTTCGATATTTCTTTCGGTAACGCACCGACAACATCAGCTAAACCGCCCGCTTTTGAAAATGGCGCAACTTCTGCTGAAACGTAAAGTATATCCATTTTCTGTTTAAAATTCATTTGTAATTCTTCTTCGATGCTTTTCACACCGCGGCCGGCAAGACGATCATGTAATTCCGCATATTGATTAGATTCATTATCAACTACTTCCCGCATGTTCCAAAAGATTTGATACTGATAACCATTCAGTTCGGTATAAATACCTTTTTCAAAAATATCGGATATTCTGCGAATATATTCCAAACCCGATTTATGTTCACGGAAAATAAGATATTGATTAAATCCATTTGTCAAATCTAAACCATCACCTATATTGGTTTGTTTTAAACTATCTGATGTTTTGTCTTTATAGGCTGACGAAAACCGTATCCAACCGGCGGTATTTTCATAAGAATTATTATAAAATATTAATGCCCGTTCAGTTCCAAATTGATTGGAATAGGCAAATACATTTTCATTCACATTTCCTTCGGTACTAAAGTAATCGTATAAATAAAAATTTTCAACACCGGAGAATAAATAACGTTTATGCATTAGTGGAAAAATATCGTACTTATGACGTTCCACAAATCCCCAATCAAGATGTTCATCCCAATAAGCTCTGCGATATTCCATTCCGTATTTCTCTTCAAATCCTTCAATTTGGCTGTGTCCGAACATCGGTAAACCGGGCATAGTTACCATTAAAAGAGTAACACCAAAATATTTGTCGCCTTTACCAAATTGTTTGGCGGCGGTTTTTTCATCAGGATTATTTAAAAAATTTACAAAACGCTTTAAAATTTCCGGATCAAATTCCAAAGTTTTCTTAATTGTAGTTCGATAATCGGCGTTCCGCTCCATTTTCAACATATTCATAAAAGCGCTGTTATAAACACGATGCATTCCTAAAGTCCGTACAAAATAACTTTCCATCATCCAAAATGCTTCCGCAAGTAGTAATGTATCCGGTACTTCCGCCGCTACGCGGTCGACCACTTCACGCCAAAACTCATTCGGAATTCTATTATTAAATTCGTTCCTTGACAATCCAAATTCCGCCCGCGATGGAATATCACTACCCGATCCCGCTTCAGGGTACCAAAGTCGCTGCAAATGTTTTTTGGCAAGTGTCATTGCCGCATCAAAGCGTATAATCGGGAAATTCTGTGCAACATGCAAAATTGTCTTAATTACTGTTTCCCGAACTTCCGGATTAAGATAATCTAATTGAGCTGTGTCGTTCCACGGCATCGCAGTCCCATCATTACCGTGATAAATAAATTTTTCATCACCCGTCCAATAATCTACTCGTTTAAAAACTACTGCAGCATCAGTACGCGAAAAGTATTTATCTTCGATAAAAATACCTACTCGTTCATCATCAGACAAATCTTTACCATTAAAAGTATATGAAGGAAATGGCGAATAATTTAACGCAAGAAACCATTCGGGATGTTCAATTATCCAGTGCGAATCAATACCGGTATGGTTTGGCACCATATCGCTTGCCATTCTAATTCCGCGCTGCCAGCAACGATGCTGTAAATTATGGAAAGCTTCCCATCCGCCAATATTATCAGCAATTTCATATCCCAACAAAGAATATGCGGAGGCTTCTGCCTCAGGATTTCCGCACATTCTTTTGATTTCTTTTGATGCTTTACTTCTCTCCCATAACCCAATCAGCCATAATGCAGTGAATCCGTATTCCGCTAATTTATCCAATTCTTCATCGGGGATATCGTTTAAATGCGCAATATTCCTTTGATATTGTTTAGATAATTGATCCATCCAAACATAAACATTTTTGGCAATCATTACGACTTTCGACATCCATTCCCGATCAGGACTAAAACGTTCGTATTCATCTTCACCAAAGTAATCGGGGATTTTTATCTCACCAGGACCAAATCCATGTAACTTTTTTTCTTCAGATATAAAATCTAGTGCGGTTAATATATTTTGTAAGAAATCTCCTAATATATATCCCCAATTATCACGGATATATTCTAATTGCTTTTGAAGCGAATTTGGCGCAACAATAGCCGGATTCCGCAACATATCTATTAAGTTTTGATTATCAGGACCAAAAGATGGTTGAGTATTAAAATATTGTTTTAACTCATCTATGATTTCAAGATATTCAGTATTCTTTTTTAAATCATTATCATCAAATAATTCACTGAATAGTTGAAAAGCTGGATTTTGGTTTTCTAACCAAAGTAATATTAATTCTTCGATAATTATTTCACGATTTGGAATTCCATCAGTATCACCACTTAAATATGATTTGATTGTTTTTATTTTACTAAAAACATCATTTGTAGGGAATCTTTCGATATACTTTTGAAATGATTTTTCGAGTTTATCTTTTGGTATTTTTTCAGATAAATATTTTATAGCATTTTTAAATATATCCGAATTATTTTGTTTCTTATAGATAGAAATCACATAATGAATACTCTCGTGAATTAATCCGAGAGCATTAAAATCGCTTGCGTACAGCGGATTATCTCGATCATTATTCAATAATTGAGTAATATTTCGTATTGTACTAAAATCATAGAGTATAACTTCCCCCGATAATTGGAATAATGATTTATCTATATTATATTTTTCACGAGCATTTCGTGAAATGTGGAACTCCCGTTTTAGGAAACATTTAATCACAACAAACTAAACGAATAAAACGAAAAATTCGTAAAACGTGAACTGCTCCTGCTGCTGCTTGGTTTTTAATTCTTTCATTTATTCATTCATTAATTACAAACCAATTACTCCATTCCTCCATAATTTTACCACTCTACCATTCACCATTTATAATATTTCTTATTGTAATCATTGATCATTCGATATGCGGTAAAGTTTACACCGATAATTATTGATTCGCGCATCATTGATACCCATTTATCCTGATTATTGTAAAATGTAGGAATTACTTCATTTTCTAATAATTCATATAGATGATTTGCATCAGTTTCATCATCAACGACTTCCGGATTTCCTATTCCCCATCCATTCTCTCCATGTTTACACGCTTCTGCCCACCAACCATCAAGAATAGATAGATTTGGTATTCCGTTCAATGCCGCCTTCATTCCGCTTGTCCCCGATGCTTCATTCGGTCTGCGAGGTGTATTTAACCATACATCCACTCCTGACGTAATGATTCTACCTAACCATAAATTATAGTTTTCAAGATAAATGACCTTTACTTCTCCAAATAACTTTTTGGCATTTTGTACAACATCATAAATAATACTTTTTCCATAATCGTCATCGGGATGAGCTTTTCCGGCAAATACTATTTGGAGTTTGCCTTTGCCGATATTAATTAATCGATCTAGGTCTCTAAATATTAACCGGGCTCTTTTATAACCGGCTGCCCGACGGGCAAACCCAATGGTCAATACATCATTTGATAGGGCTTTTTGAGTTTGTGAATTAGCATAACCAAGTAAAAAATCTTTATGACTTTGATGCGCTTTTATCAATTCTTCCGATAAAATTGTATCAATATTTAACAAACGATTGGGGTCTTCTCTCCATCCTGGCAAACGATTATCAAAAACTTTGCGAAATTCCTTGCCAACCCAATATGGATGATATACACCATTAGTAATATATCCGATTTTATAATCCGGGAATTGTTTTTGTGCTACTTCACCATGCAGTTTGGATACACCATTTGCAGACCGACTAAAATGCATACCTAATTCAGTCATATGCAAACGCCCGTTTTGTATCGAATTAATTTCAGCTAAATCTTTCCACATTAGGCCGTCCAACAATCTTTCACAACGGTCAATAGCATATTCATTATGTCCAGCCGGTACAGGTGTATGCGTTGTAAAATGACATCGTTTCCTTACTTCTTCATGATTACCATCAAACTTCTTCAACAATTGCATAATAATAAATGAGGCGTGCCCTTCATTCATATGATATGTTTCAATATCATTATACTGCAATTCATGTAATAATTTAATTCCGCCAAATCCATGTATGGCTTCTTGTAAAATTCGATGATCTTTATCGCCGCTATACAATCGTAGGGTAATAGTTTTATCATCTTTAAAATTTTCTTCAAGATTTGTATCGAGAAAATAAATCGGTATTTCGTGACCGGTCAATCCTACGTAGCGGTATTCATAAACTTGAATCCAAACATCGCGTTTGCGTAATTTCAATGTAAATTTAACAGGCAATTTCTTAAGCAACGGATTCGGATCAAATCGTGGATATACTTCAGTTTGAATTCCATCATCATCTATTCTTTGCTTAAAGTAACCTTCTTTATACAGTAATGTGACAGCACACATTGGTAACTCTAAATCTGCCGCTGCTTTAATGTGATCACCTGCCAATACTCCTAATCCGCCGCTATAGGTCGACAATTTTGCCGAAATTCCAACCTCCGCGCTAAAATATGCGATCTTTATTTTTGTTTCTTTCATAATTCCTTTACAATAATTCGTAATTTAAAAAAATTGTTTTCGTTTGGTTTAAGACTAATTTTCCAATTTGGCATTATTACCGAACTTTGATATACTTTTTCTAAACCGGCTTCGCTTCCCGATACTGTAAAAATGGGATGTCTCCATAATCTCGTTGGCTTTTGAAATTTGGTTTCAACTGAAAATTTATCATACTCGTTAATAATAGTTATAGAGCATACTTTTTCCTCGATACCAGCAGAATCCATATGATATTTAGTCGGTTTTTTACCGTTGATTAAATAATATCTATCTTCTATATGTCCACCCAACAGAGAATAATTTAATTCACAAGCGTACAATCCTGATAAATTCTTACCACCTTGATTTGTCAATTCGATATCAATACTTAAGATGTTTTTCTTTAGACTTAATTTTTTCTTGATTTTTATGGGGCTATTAAAAGCAGTACCAAAACCGGTAAATACAATGTTTTTCTTTCTTGAAATATTAAATCCGAGTCCAGAGAAATCACCTTTTTCAGGAATATCACCTTGCACAGCTTTAAGAGAAGTTCTTGCTGGTAAAAAGTGATCAATCAGCATATATCTTGGTGATTTATCAACATGGAGAACCTTATCAAGATTAGCTTCTTTGGCAACCACTGCATCATGAATAGACGCACCTGTTATCTGTTTGGTTGAAGCTCTTTCAATATCACGATGGTAACTCTCAAGTTCCTGGTGCATGGTGTTTAAAATATTGAAATTCTTAGAAAAAATATCAAACTCTCGAATACATCCGCCTTTGGCACTTGCAATAATCTTTAACTTACTAGAAAGTAAATCGACTTCTTTGAATCCATCATTGTCAATATCAAAAGTACCGTTAAATGGCGGTAATATTTTACTTACTAGTTTATCAGCTGCAATCAAATTTTGATAAATGCCATTACGTAAATGTGGTAAATACAATCCACCAAATACGCCATGCCAATATGCACAGTTACATTGTGCTCTCCAAATATTATCCTGTATCTCTTGTCTTTTTTTCTTTGTGAATTTTTGCTTATTTTTTTTAAAAATAAATGATAAATCTGTAACTCTTTTTTGCATCCAATTCGATTCATCATATAAATTTTGAAAATTACGCCACATTCCGCCCCGTAAAAATTGTCGATTATGTTCAATTTCACCTGTATTTTCAAAATTATGTACTAAATCCGAGAACTGTTTACCTTGATTGGCGGGCAGTGTCCACTCACTCATTTCAAAATAACTGACTGTCGGTAAATAGATTCTGCCTTTAGGTCTATTTGATTGAAAATACTCCTTAAAAGTTGTGGTTTTCAACCACTTGCTATTTACTTCAAGAGCTTGAAAAAATCTATCTAACCATTGATTTTCTCCAAAACAATTCTCAAAAGTTCCTGGCCATACTCCAAATTTTTCGGCATCATCAGCCATGACAATAACACGATGGCCACTAACTGATACCATAGATTTTAAATAGTCAATTGCTGCTGAAGGTTCTTTAAATGGTATCGCATAGCGTAGTGTTTGACTGATCGGAAAAACACCAAGACGAGCATCTTGTTCATCGGTAGTAAAGTAACCATTCAAATCATCAATTTGTTTTCCTGCGGAAAGGAAGTGGAAATCATCTACGGCAATATAATCAATTCCTGCTTTGCTGATTTGTTTCGCAAGATGCGGTTCCCACACTCTCTCAGTTAACCACATGCCTTTCGCATCATAATTGAACCGTTTCTTGATATATTTATTTAATTTTTTAATTTGACCGATTTTATCATGATCGGGAATTACCGCTAAAATCGGTTCATAAAAACCGGCACTCAATATTTCAATGTTTCGCTCTGCGACTAATATAGCTAAATCATCTAAGTATTCAGGATGATTTTCCTCCAACCATTCCAATAATGATCCGCTAATGTGAATAACTATTGCAACAGAAGGATATCGTTTTAGCGTATCTATAAACGGTTTATAACTTTTTTGGAAAGCATCTTCAAAAACCCAATCAAAATTTCCCACCGGTTGATGTAGGTGGATTCCGAAAATAAATTGTACTTTTTTCAATTACTACTCCAAATATTCAGCGCTTACGGAAGCATATCATCAAGATTGAGATCAGGTCGTTTCATCATTGGTTTAACGATTGGATTCGGGTCAAATTTTAATCTTTGCGCAGCTAAGGTTATATCGAGAATAATGTGGTTTGTGGCTATTTCTGTAATTGCTTTATTATTAGTCCAAATAGCTCGATTCCCGTTTTTTGAGTTGGCGCTACCCATAATTGTAATCTTTTTATCTTCTACTAAAATAATCTTTGAATTCCAAACTTTTTTCAGTTTTTCTTCATCCAAATTATACGAAATTGTGTTTCCAAATTGGCGATTTAATTTTGTAAAAGAAAATATTGATACTGCAACTCCACGGTTTTCTGCATCCATTAATTCACTTTCTAACTGGTTTAGCTCTTTTGCCCAGATACTTAAAAAAACTTTTCCCTTGGCTTGAGAAATTGCTTCACGCAATTTTAAAATCAAATTGCGATAACCATGTATGTGCCAAAAATCGAATGCCTCGGCTTTTGTATCTAAGTTTTCTAATGCATCTGTTAATAAAATTATTCGGTCTGTGTGCAATTGACTAAAATGTTCCAATAGACCTGATGGTGGAATTGGTACATAGCGTTTTGGCGAGTTGCCAATTGAATTGATTATCCCAAGTGATTCCAATTTATTTAACACTGAATAAATTGCCGAGCGCGGTATGCCGGATTGAGTGCAAATTTCATATCCTGTAGTAGGATTATTATTCAATAACGCTACATACGTCTTGCCTAAATTTGCGGCTAAACCGAATTCGGTAAGTAAATCAATAATTTCTTTTTCAGCTGGATTCATATTCATATTAATTTATACATAGATATAGTTAAATTTAATTTTTATTTTCCAATTTAATAACTCATAAATGAGTTACTAAGTTAGCACCGCTATGAAAAAGAATAAAAACATTAAAGTGATCATTAACATTTTCTTCATTTCTGCCTTTGCTTTGGCAAATAATAATTCAGACTGGGCAAAAGATGCCGTTTGGTATCAAATCTTCCCGGATAGATTTTATAACGGAGATACAACTAATGATCCCACAACAGCAAGTTTATGGGGTGTTTGGCCTTGGGAATATCAAAATTGGTGGGAAGTCTCTCCATGGACATCCGATTGGTATGAACTACAACCATGGGAAAAAGCTAATGGCAATGACTATGACTATCAATTTCAATTACGCCGATACGGCGGAGATATTCAAGGAATTATCAATAAATTAGATTATTTGCAAGATTTAGGTATCAATGCAATTTACTTAAATCCGGTCTTTGATTCCCCTTCGAGTCATAAATATGGTGCGGCAATGTACCATCACATTGATCGTCATTTTGGTCCCGACCCTATTGGTGATACACAAATAATCGAATCGGAAAATCCTGCAGATCCTAAAACTTGGCATTGGACAGCCTCTGATAAACTATTCCTACAGTTAATAAACGAAGTTCATAATCGTAACATGCACATCATTATAGATGGAGTTTTTAATCACGTAGGATTGACTTTTTGGGCATTTCAAGATATAGTCCAAAATCGTACTAATAGTGAATATTATGAATGGTTTGCTATTGAAGGCAGTGACCTTCCAGATAAATCACATCTCAACGAATATATGGAACTCCCAAATGCTTTTATACCAGACGGAGCTATATCATTACAGTATAAAGGATATGTTGAAGATCTTCCGGCTTTTCGTCAAGATAAATTTGGTCCAATAGAACCTATTCGTAATCACCTACATAATATAATAAAACGATGGATGGATCCAAATGGAGACGGTGACCCTTCTGATGGTATTGATGGTTGGCGGTTGGATGTTGCGGAAAGATTGCAAATCAATTTTTGGAATGTTTTCGGAGAGTGGGTACGCGATATAAATCCAAATGCATATATAACCGGTGAAGTTTGGTGGGAAGATTATTGGAATAATAAACAATTTGACGCTTCACCATGGTTAGCTCCTGAGCGATTTGATGCAGTGATGAATTATCGCTTTGGCGAGGCAATGTTTAAATTTTTTATCAATAAGGAACAACAAATTAAACCATCTGAACTACAATTTATTTTAGAATCATTCATTAACGATTATGGAGAAGAAAAGTCGTTATACCTACAAAGTATTTTAAACAGCCATGATATGGAACGAATAGCTTCGGCAGTTGTAAATCCCGACCGTTGGATGGATCATGCTAATAATTTGCAATGGAACCAAGAATTTGATATTCGCAAACCCAATTTAGAGGAAAGGAACATTCAAAAAACAATTATCGCTTTTCAATTTGCTTTTATCGGAACACCATTTATTTATTACGGTGATGAAGTCGGTATGTGGGGTGCGGATGATCCAGATTGCCGCAAACCAATGGTTTGGG
>JAUWFQ010000079.1 GCA_030606865.1 bacterium | reverse complement strand
CGGTAATCCAATCAAGAATTTTGAAATAAATCAAAAGACCAAAGCAGGACGAATTATCCCGATGGAAATCAATGCAGTTCCAGTTTATCAAAGTGGGAAAATTGTAGGATTTCAAGGAATAATGAGAGATATCACATAGCGCAAGCAGGCGGAAGAAAAATTAAAAAGTAGAAATAAGGAACTTGAAACTTGGGCTGAAGTAACTACCGGCAGGGAATTAAAAATGCTTGAATTAAAGAAAGAGATCAATGAGCTTCTGGAGAAATCCGGTGAAAAACCGAAATATGAAATTCCAATCTAATTTGAGATTATAATTGTGAAAAATAACTTTTCTAAAAAAAATAATATCCAACATTTAAAGGATACAATCGATGCTTTAACAAAGACCGTTTCTAAGTTTAAAAAGTCTGAACAGTTCCTCACAAATGCTGTTGCTTCCGCTCCTATAGGTATGGTTACTTTAACAATTGAAGGAAGATTTAAGACAGTTAATATGGCATTTTGTCAAATTACCGGTTATGCAGAAAAAGAACTATTAACCTTGAACATTAACCAAATTACACATCCGGATGATTTGAATATTGGGAATAATGTAATAAAAGAATTAACATCAGGGAAAGCCAAAAAAACAAACTTTGATAAACGATATATTCATAAAAATGGTAATACTATACATGCTCAAGTAAGCACAGTTATTCTAAAAGATGAATTTGGAACTCCTCAACAATTTTTTACTCAGGTGATTGATGTTACTGAGCGCAAGCGGGTGGAAGAGGCACTACGTAAATCGGAAGGACAGCTCCGCTTAATTACAGAAAACACAACTGACAATATCGCTATTACAACATTTGATCTGAAAGCGACATATATTTATGTTAATCCTTCAGTAAAATCCGTTCTTGGTTATGATCCCGAAGATCTGCTTGGGAAATCCTTTTTCGATTTTATTCATCCTGATGATAAGAAGGTTCTGGTTCCTTTATTGAAAAAGTATATTAACCAAAAAATAAAAAAACTCATATCTGGAAAAGAAATTCCAATTAGTAAAACAATTGAATTTCGTTTTAAAAATAAAATTGGCAACTGGCGTTTTATGCAGAGTACCGTAAATATCGCAGGGAAGCAACTTTTGGCAGTTACAAGAGACATTACCGATCTTAAGAAGGCGGAAGAAAAAATAAGAGATTCTGAGCAAAAATATAGAGCTCTTACAGAGAGCGCTCCGATAGGTATCTACTATAATGATTTAAATGGAACCTTTCTCTATGGTAATAAAAAAGCCGAGGAAATTGTCGGTTATAAACGTGAGCAATTGATTGGTAAAAACTTCTTGAAGCTGAAATTATTAAATTCAAAAGATATCGTGAGGGCGACAAAATTGCTTGCACTCAATAAACTAGGGAAATCAACGGGACCAGATTATTTTGAATTAAATATAAAAGACGGTACTAAAAGACAAGTAGAAATATCGACTGAAGTAATCAATATTAGTGGAAAAATAGTTGTTTTGGGAATGGTTCAGGATCTAACAGCTCGCAATCGTGCAGAGATGAATTTGAAAGAAAGCGAGGAGAAGTTCAGAAATTTTGTAGAAACGTCTGCTGATTTGTTAATTCGACTAACTAAAACCGGTCGCATTGATTATGTTAGTCCCAATGTATTGAATCTATACGGGTATCAGTCCGATGAATTAATTGGAAAGCACCTAAAATTCACAACTCCCAGTAAAGAAATACCAAAAGTAATGAAAGCCATTAAAACGCTTTTATCCGGTAAACCCGTTGTGAATTTTGAGATCACTCAAAAGGACAAAGCAGGTAATATTATTCCGATGGAGATAAATGCAGTTCCTGTAAAAAAAGATGGAAAAATAGTCGGGATGCAGGGAATAATGAGAGACATCACCGAGCAGAAAAGGGTAGAATCAAAGCTTAAGCAGAATGAGAAAATGCTGCGACAAATTATCGATACGTCACCCAATAGCATCTTTTTGAAGGATCGGAATGGAATGTACTTGATGGTGAATAAGAGAATGGCAGAGTTACATAGTAAAAAACCTGCAGATTTCGTTGGAAAATACGATTACGAGATCGCAAAAAAATGGTTTGAAACAATAGATTATAATGAATTCAGAAAAGCTGAACAGGATGTTATTGACAATAAAAAGAAATTAATTATGATCGAAGAACCCTTTGTTTTCCAAGACGGAAATGAGCGATGGTTCCAAACCACGAAGATTCCGTTTGAATTGGAAGATAATAAAAATTGTCTTCTTGTTATATCAACCGATATAACCAAGCGCAAACGGTATGAAGACGCATTACAAGAGAGCGAGAAAAGATTAGCGTTGGCAGTGGAGGGAGCCGGGCTCGGATTATGGGATCAGGACTTCTTGAGTGGTAAAGTTATACGCAATAAACGTTGGGCACAGATGCTTGGATATGAACTTGATGAAATTGAACAAAGTAAATCGGCGTGGAGAGAACTAGTTCATCCGGATGATTTTGCACCATTAGAAAAAATGATTCAAGAACATGAGAAGGGGGGATCATCTGTTTTTAACGTAGAACATCGCATGCGGACAAAGAATGGAGAGTGGAAATGGATTCATAATTGGGGCAGAGTTGTGGAACGCGATAAAAATGGCAAACCGCTACGGGCATTAGGAGTACACCTTGATATAACTGATCGTAAGCGGGCGGAGGAACAAATTGAACAAAAATCTATGGAGCTGAAAAAACAATTTAAAAAAAGTGAAGGACAAAGAATTGCTACTTTATCTACTTTATCCGATCTAAATGAAACTACTAAAAAATTGCAATCTGAAATTAATGAACGCAAGCGGAATGAGGAAGAATTAGCAGCTGCGAATAAAAACCTTGAGATGTTTGGTGAAACTGTCAGCTCGATGAATGAGTGCGTTAGCATAACTGACACTACTCACAAGTATATATTTGTAAATAAAGCTTGGGAAAAAACTTATGGATATAAGAAGGAAGAGATAATAGGTAAAACCTCTAAGATAATAGAGGTGGAAGAAAAATCCGACTTAAAGAACGAGATGCGGCAGCAAACTAAATTAGGAGGATGGAAGGGAGAACTAATCAATAAAAAAAAGGATGGCACATTATTTTCAATCGAATTGTCAATAACTCCTCTTCGAGATAAAAAGGGTAAAATTATTGCCCAAATTGGAATTAGTGCAGACATCACAGAGCGTAAGCAAACAGAAGAGGCTTTATTGGATAGTGAAGAAAGATATCGCAAGTTTTTCATGGATGATCTGACTGGCGATTATCTTAGTACACGAGGGGGGAAGATAATTGATTGCAATCCTCAATTTCTAAAAATATTTGGATTCAAATCACTTAAACAAGCTCAAAAATATGATGCATTGAAATTGTATGAATCTATATCTGAGAGAGAAAAGTTTATAAAGAGACTTGAAAAAAGTAAAGTTTTATTAGATGAGCGATCAGAACAATATAAAATTAACGGAGAAAAGATCATCATTCGGGAAAATGTTTCAGGTGAATTTGATGATGATGGGAAATTAATAAATATTAGAGGGTATTTGTTCGATATAACTAAACGCGTAAAAGCAGAACAGGAAGTAGTTAAACTCACAAGTGCAGTAGAACAAAGTCCCGTCTCTATTGTGATCACAGACACCGACGGAATAATAGAGTATGTTAATCCTACATTTGAAAAATTAACCGGGTATTCTTCAGATGAAGCTATTGGATTAAAACCAAGCATTTTGAAATCCGGTGTTAATCCGGACAGTGAATACAGCAAGCTTTGGAAAACAATTACTGCGGGAAAAGTGTGGGTAGGAGAATTTCTGAACAAGAAGAAAAATGGTGAACTATATTGGGAATCTGCAACAATTTCCCCGATATTGGATAATAACAATAGTATTACGCATTTTCTTGCGGTAAAAGAAGATATCACTAAAAAGAAAGAAATCGTTGGCGAGTTAATGGAGAGAGAGGAAAAATATAGAACATTAACACAAAATTTAAATGTAGGAGTTTATAGAAGTACTCCCGGAAAGAACGGTAGATTTATAGAAATAAATCCTACCTTTTTAAAAATTTTTGGTTTTAGAAGTAAAAACGAACTTGAAAGATACAAGACAGTAGATTTCTATTCAAATTCCTTAGAACGAGATAGAATTGAGGAGAAATTGGCTTCTAAAGGATTTCTTATTAATGAAGAAGCCAAGTTAAGGAAAAAGGACGGTTCAATATTTTTTGCGTCAATATCATCTACTTCAGCTACAGATGAATTAGGAAAAGTTATCCATCATGATGGTATAATTGAAGATATTACTGATAGAAAAGCTGTTGAAAAAAATATTTTAGACACACAGAATCGATATCACAGGGTAATTAGGGCATCTAATACGGGTATTTGGGATTGGGATATTGCTATCAATCAGGTGTATTTCTCTGCTCAGTGGAAAGCTATTTTAGGTTATAAAGATGATGAGATACCAAATAAATTTGAGGAATGGGAGAAACTCTTGCATCCTAATGATAAGAACAGGATACTTAAAGGTCTTGAAGATTATCTCGAAGATCCCATTGGTAATTATGAAACTGAATTTCGATTAAAGCATAAAGATGGAAGTTACCGCTGGATCCAAAATAAAGCAGTTGTAGAGCTAGATGAGAATGGTAAACCAATCCGCATGACAGGTTCACATTTAGATGTCACAGAAAGTAAAAAAGATGAGGAATTACGGAATAAATTGTACGAAACATCGCGCAATCTTGCTGAATCGCTTGATATTGATGTGGTATTGAACCGAATGTCCAAACAAGCGAGAGCTTTATTGAAATGCAACGGAGTAACGATTTATATGATTGAAGATGACAAGAAAACTTTAAAACCGGTAGTGGCGTATGATCCTCCGTACACTGAACAAGTATTAGCTACTAAAATAGGGATCGATAATAGTTTAACCGGTCAGACAATCAAGGCAAAGAAAGGAAAAATATTTAATTATCCTGATGATATAAAAGGGGCATTTCATATAGAAGGTACTCCTAAAACTGACACAGACAATTTAATAGTATCACCATTAGAAATAGATGGAGAGATTATCGGAGCTTTAACTTTGGTACGATCAGAAACACCTTTTACCGATAAAGACTTAAGTATTGCGAATGCATTTGCTGTTTATGGTTCTACAGCTATTAAAAATGCCAATAGTCACAAAGCATTATTACATGAGATTAATGAACGAAAGAAAACAGAAGTTCGATTAAAAGAGAGCCATGATCGTTATGAATCGATTTTTAATGGGACGGTTGACGGTATAGTTTATGCAGACTGGGATGGAAATATCATTTCAGTTAATTCAGCAGCAGAGAAACATTTAGGCATTCCAAGAAAAAAGTTAATTGGAAATAATGCAATAAAATTAGTGAAAAGTAAAATGTCAGGAGAATCATTAGATAGAATGCTAGAATTTATTACTAATGCTTTAAAAGGTGATGAAATAAAGGATTTCCTAATTAAGACCAGTCGTACAGATTTTGAGTTTAATACTTCACTTGAAAAAGGAAAGCCAGGTGTTACTGTACTGATAAGAGACGTAACAGAGCGTAATAAAGCGCGTAAAAATATAGAATTACATCAGAATAATCTAGCAACACTATCAAATGAACTCACAATGGCGGAGGAAAAAGCAAAAAGGCATTTAGCCATTACGCTTCACGATAAACTTGGTCAATCTTTAGTTTTAGCAAATTTTAGAAGTAATGAGTTAAATAAAATAGTTGAGAAATCAGAACATAAAAAAATAATCAGTGAGATTTCCGGTTTCCTGGAAGATGCTATAAATGAATCAAGGAATATTACTTATGAATTAAGTCCACCGGTGTTATATGAAATGGGATTGGTCCCTGCAATAAATTGGAAGTTGGACGAGATTGAAAAAAATAATAATATTATAACTTCTTTGATTAATAGATCTAAATCTTATGAAATTGGAAAAAGAGAACAAATTATATTATATAGAAGCATTAATGAGCTATTACAAAATGTATTAAAGCACTCAAAAGCAGAAAATGTTAATGTTTCATTCCGACTATTAACTAACGATTATAGAATAATAGTTAGGGATAATGGTATTGGATTTGATTTGAAGACTATGAGAGATAAAGCATTATCGCAGAAGAAGTTTGGTTTATTTAGCTTAATGGAACGAATTAAATATATTGGTGGAAATGTAGAAATAGATACAAAACCAGGGAAGGGTACAAAAGTAATTATAAATATGCCAAAATAATTAATTTTAAACGAGGAAACTAAAATGATATCAATAATCCTAGTAGATGACCACGTAATAATGAGAGATGGTCTTCGTAACTTATTAAAAGAAGAAAGCGATTTCGAGGTCGTTGGCGAAGCCGATAATGGACGGCAAGCAGTCAAAATTATACTTGAAAAGAAACCAAATATTATTATAATGGATATTGCAATGCAAGAGATGAATGGTATTGAAGCTACGCGTCAGATAAAAAAAGAAGCCCCCAATATAAATATCATAGCTTTATCGATGCATTCTGAAAGACAAATAGTGGTTGGAATATTCAGAGCCGGCGCATCGGGATATTTATTAAAGGACTCAACAAGTACTGAGCTAGTTGAAGCGATCCGGACAGTGCATAGCGGTCGAAAATATATAAGTCAAAAGATTTCAGACATAGTACTGCAAGAAATATCGAATACAAAAAAGGATTCTGAAGAAATAGGCATTGAAGTGTTAACGAATCGTGAAAGCGAAATATTACAGTTAATATCAGAAGGTAATTCTACAAAGAGAATTGCCGAAGTATTATTTATAAGTCCGAAAACTGTAGAATCTCATAGAGCAAATATTATGGAGAAATTAAATATTCATAATTTACCTGAGTTAACCAAATACGCTATTCGAGTTGGTCTTACTTCTTTAGACGATTAGACTGTTTTACTATAAGACAATAGGATATTCTCTTATATGTAATTAGGTTAGAATACAAAGTCTAATCCGATTCTTTCCGATTTACAATTGGATTCCCTCCCGATTGTTATGATCTATCACGCTACCTAATTTTTCATAGAAATTGAATTCAATATAATTACTGGTGAGTGGAAATTGAATTTATTTTATTAGAAAAAAATGATTATTACAATGAATATTAATGAATTAAGAAGCGAAGCAGAAAGACTTGGATATATTAATAAATCAAGAGAAGATTTAATTGAGTCATTTATTCAAAAATTAATTATCATAATAAGTAGAAATATTCGGAATCTATTTTCTAGATTATCTACAATTAAACAAAATATTGAAAATTATCAAAACAATGAGCACCAATTATTATTAGAAGAGGCCACGAATAAATTAAAGAGGGGAGAACTAATGAGCGGGGGAATTAATTTAGTACTATTTTCAATTTTGATAATGATTGGTGTTAACATTTCCAAAACAGTTACACTATTATTTATTTCAATTTTACAATCAGGTTCTTTAGGGATAAAGCAACAAGGTATAGTAATACCAATAATTGATTAAATGAGTGAATAAACGGGGGATTCCATGCAAATTAAAGATCAAGTAATGAAAGAATTTTATTCTTTTGGATATGAAGATGCAAGATTAGGTCGAAAATTATCTGATGCCGATTACTTTATTTTAACAGAAGCTAAGAGATATGTTAAAACTCATTTTGGGGAAGTATATACTCTCATTGATAATAATTTAAAAAAATTGAAGTCTACAAAAAAAATACTGAATGTCAATTCAAAAACAATCAAAATGTGGAAAGAAAATAAATATAATCAAAAAAAATTAGATGAAATCGATGAGGCGATCAATATCCTAAATAATGAAATAACTGATATAGAGGAAGACATCAATTCATTCAAGCGTTTAATGATGGTAGATAGAAGTGTTGAAATTGAATATATATTTGGAACCTTACTTTATCATTATGAAAAAGGGTATTTAACATATGAGTATGAAAGAGAAAAAGATCAAAAATCATTACCTGAAGAAATTAATTTTTCCGCTCTTACTAAAGATATCATTGATCAGTATGCTAGAAATTTAGAATTTGGTATAGATAATTTAGATTAAGAATACAAAAACTGTAATTGAAGATTCATAATATTTTAACAAATAAGAAAATAAAAAGGTGTATGAAATGAACAAACATTATCAGAAAAATATAATTCCTTTTATGTCTGGTTTAAACAATGTAGCTAAGATTTTTAAATTAAAATCTATTAAAGAAGAGCTAGAACAATCAAAAAGCTACCTTTCCATTGCTCTGAGAGGTACAGAACACGGGGAGTGGAGTTGGGATATGAGCACAGATGAAGTAGATCTTAGTCCCGATGCGCAGGCAATTTTGGGATATGAGAAAAAAGAGAAGGTATTAGAAAAAGAGTCCTTTTTAGGCATGATTCATCCTGATGATAAACTTAATTTTCTATATGAAATTGAGAAACATAAAAAGGATGCCATCGATTTTGTAAGTGTGAATATTCGCATGAAGTCCGCATATGGAGATTGGAACTGGATCAATCTACGAGGCAAATTTGTAGAATTTGATACAACAGGAGCTCCTATAAAATTTACCGGAATTAATTATGACATAAATGAGCAGAGACAATATGATGATGAGGTACAAGAGTTGCAGCAGAAAGTAATTAATTTTCAAGAAGAGGAAAAAAAGAAAAGTACTATTCGAGTTAACAATAATCTCGATGGATATACTAAATTCCGTTTAAATGGATTAAGAAATTTATTGGAATATAATTAGAAGTAATTATTTTAAAGAATATTACGGATAAAATCAATATGTACGACAGAATACATAATATAATCAGATTATCGTTTGTAATTATTATTATTTCTAGTACGCTTTTAATTTCTAACGATAATAGTGGTGCAAATCATACCGTAACAATTGTTATACCAAAAATTGCATTGTTAGATATTGAATCTGTTACATCCAA
>JAUWFQ010000170.1 GCA_030606865.1 bacterium | reverse complement strand
AGGCAATCCCGCTTAATGGTAACATAATTTTTATTTGCAAAACGGTAGTTATGGTATATCCGTACACTAATAATATCGCAAATGCGATGATACCAACAATCATGGTACGTTTTCTACCTACCTTTCCACCAACATATCCGGCTATTGGAGCAGTAATTATAATCGCTAAGGAAAAATATGCTAATAAAAAGGTTGCCTCACCGCTATCAACACCGAGCACATTTACCGCAAATGATGTAAAAAACACTTCCAATGCGTTGTAACCTAAAAACCAGAAGAAAATGGCTCCTAATAGGTATAATGCAGATTTATCGTTATCTTTAACGATAGTTTTAAAGCTGCCAATCAAGCCCGGCTTTCCCTCTACCGGTTCAACCGATTCCGGTTTGGGCTCTTTGATGAACAACAATACAATTCCGCATCCAATTAACATTACTATTCCGCCAAAATAAAAAGGTGCACCAACCGATACTTTGAATAATATTCCACCTACCGCAAATGCCAGTACTCCGCCAATTCCACCCATTAAGTTTATCATGCCATTTGCTTGTGAACGCTTAGGCGATGGAGTAATATCCGGCATTAGCGATACAACCGGAGTACGGAATAAATCCATTGCAAATAACGTAATGAATATTGCTCCCATGAACAATAATAATGAGCCGCCTAAAAATAACGGTATTCCGATAAATCCGATCAACGCAAGTGGCGCGCCAACAGCGATGAATGGTTTACGACGTCCAAACCTTGTCCAAATTCTATCCGAATAAGCTCCTACGAATGGTAAAATGAATAAAGCGGCAATATTATCTAGTGTCATAATGAATCCGGTAGTATCCGCACCCATTCCAAATCCGACTACTCCCGCAGTACTACTATAATCTGCACGTCCGGCTTGTAAAAATATGGGAACATAGGCATTATAAATACCCCATAATAATGACACTCCCATAAATCCGAAACCTAACAATAATAAGCGCCTATAACTAAACATTCTACCTCCTTGGTTTACAATTTATTTTCATTCACGTTTATCAACCTCTACTCTAATATAAGCACCGTCACCGCAACTATAGCTTATAAGATTTTCAGTCCATTGGCTATTAGTTTCAGACCAAGTAAATTGCCCATTTTGAACTGCACTACCACTTTCAGAATACACATGATATTGTGCATATTCACCTTCTAATCCTTTATAAGGTATACCATCATAATCAACTGTATAACGGAATGTAACCGTTCCAAATCCAAAAAGGCTTTGATACGTGTATTTGCCATTAAGGTGAAAATTTATACTCTCAGGATTGTCGATAAAAGTAATTTCAACAGTACCAGAGAATGTTCGTCCTAAACTCTGGTACCAATAACTTCCTTTATAATGGTTATTAGAAAATATTCCGTTTAGATCATTGAAATGAAGAATCTCTTCAATACCCCTTGAACTGCTTCTATTAGTTACAGCTTTATCAAGAAAAAATTCTACTTTACCATTTAAAATATCACCTAATAATTCAATTATTAGTTCAATGTCCTTCGTTTCCTGATAATTTTTACTTTTATTGTGTGAACTATTTGATACCAATACAACCAATTCATATCCAGCATCAAATACCGGTTTTACATCGCTCAAAATCACTTCTCCACTTCCTCCGGGAAAGACTTCACCAATTTTAGTAATTTCGCTTCCTTTTTTATACTTGCATACTAAAATTCCACAATTTGTTGGATCATCAACAGTAAATGATAACGGGACTGTTGATAGTGTGCTAAAGTCTCCGGGCAACACCTTAAATAACTTACCTGAAAGATCATGGTAATTCTTTTTAAATATGATTTTGTTGTTCATCGGATCAATTGTATCAGTTCCCGAATAAACTACTTTATTCCAACTTGAATATCTATTAGGATCATCAAGGAATCTGAAATTAACCTGGTTATTATAGTAATGACCTAATACATATGCACCCAATACGCCATGCCAAAAATTCCCAACAGGTTCAGTAAGAATTGAGAAAACTGCATCTACAGGATCTACAGCATTGGAAGGCAAAATTCCAGCCTTTATTTTTTCAAATATTTTGACAATTGCATCATCACCATATCTCTCTGCTATGTCTTTTATAATAACCGTTAACCCATAGCCTTGTTCGGCATAGCCATTACCTGCATATTGCCATCCATCAAATGGATACATTTCCCTATAGTTGAGGGTAGAGGAAACATAATTTGGTACATTAGCATATTTCTCCTCTATCCATACAGAAGTTGCTTCCATTATCCAATTCTGCTCCGGCTCTATCCATGGAGCAGAAAATTCATATAGATTCTGAATTAGATGTAAAAATTCATGTCCACAAGTAGTAGTAAGTTTAAGATTATCAGATAATATCCCAAGATTAATTGTGAATTTCCCATCAATAATCCAACTCTTTAAATGTTGGTCTGTCATACTAGGATGACCTGAATGTGTATAGAAGCCACCAAGCCCTGGCTTTAGTGGTTTTGCTAAAACAGTTGCTTTATTTATCAGAAAGTCTCTCCCAGACAAAGAAAATCCCATTGCTAGGCATTTATCATAATCTTTTTCAAAAGCCTCACCCATTAAAATGCCTTGCGCTTTATAAAATATTGGATAACAAAGCAAAAAATGACTTCCAGAGCTAAATGACATTGTATATTTCCCAAGACCCATTATATTTATAAGAGTACTAAGAATGCCATCTTCCGGGTGAGCCAATTTGGCAAGACTTGAATAAGCCGATAGATCATACACTAAATATCCTGATGAATCTGATGCATTTTCCGCTTGATAAGAAAATAAAGAACTATCTAAACTAGTTGCATATTGCATTGTTCCAATTGCAACTAGTGTATCTCCCTCTAAAGTCCCATGGTATTTAATGCTTAGCATTACAGGTTTATTTATTGTACTTGGCAAACCACTTATTTGATATAACGAAGAAATTCCATACTCATCGAAACCGTCATTATCTTCTCCAACATAAATACTTATCTCATTATTTTCATCAAAGGCACCGTTTGGAACACTTACTATAATACTATCAAGATTTATTTCCCCACCGGTAGAACCGATAACTTGAGTTCCTAGTAGATTGTAGCCCGGGTTTATTGTATTATTATTATCTTCATCACCGCTTCCAAATATTGCATCAACTATATCACAACCGGAATATAAAAATAATATGGAAAAAATAAATAGATACTTACGAATATAGGAATATC
>JAUWFQ010000110.1 GCA_030606865.1 bacterium | reverse complement strand
CGGTAAAATTTCTTTAATCCCATTAGAAGAAATCCAAAATGGGAATATTAAATTGTCTAATGTGCCCAATAATAATTTAATTATTGGTAGAGCTAGTGATCTAATAAAATCGAAAAATCAATTTAAACCAATAGTTGAGCTATTACTCGGTAATACATTGATT
Source organism: bacterium (assembly GCA_030606865.1). GTDB lineage: Bacteria > Fidelibacterota > Marinisomatia > Marinisomatales > JAHJCW01 > JAHJCW01. The sequence goes on along the minus strand of JAUWFQ010000110.1, from coordinate 6,178 downwards.
GTTAAAGATTTAAGTAAAGCGGTTTTAGATCCACAGCTATCGGGATGGACATTAGTTGATATTAATGGGACTTCATACAGTGCTAATTTAGTACTAAGAAATCCGGGATCTGGAAAAGGTAACGTAATCGGGCGAAAGGAAAAAATTGAATCATTAAAAACGGAAATTGACAAAGCAGAAAAAAGTATTAAAACACATGATGATGAAATTTCCAAATTTGATACAAATAAGGTTGAATTGGATAAAAATTTAACTGATTTAATTCAACAAATTGATTCTGAGAAAGAAATATTTGAAAAACTCAACACTGATTATCAGCGGATTAAATTTGAGATTGAAAGTAAAAAGAAAAATATTTCTGATACAAAAAATGAATTGACTGAAATAAGTCAATCTCTAAATGATCTGCAAAATTCCTTACGATCATTAAATAAAAATGTTGTACAAAGTGAAAAACAAATTTTAGGAATACAACGGAAATTAGATGATGCAAATGAAAAATTACAGGAATCTCGTAGTAATCGCGATTCACATCATCAAACTATACAGGATTTGCGAATAGAGTTATTAAATCTTGAAAATAGTCGGGATAATTTAAATTTGCAAAAAAAGACTGCTGAGAATACGATAACTGAAATTGAAGAAAGACAATCTAATATTATTAACGATATCAAAGTTCTAAAGGAACAATCAAAAGAACGTGCGGAAGAAATAAATAAAAAAGAAAAAGAATTGATTGGAATTAACGCTGATTTGAAAAAAAGCAGATCCTTGTTAGAATTGAAAGAACAGACTTATCGTGACACGTATCGTTCTATTGAAGAAATCGAAAATAAAATTAAGTCCGAACAGAAAAACCGTGAATCAATTTTAGAGGAATTAAAGCAATGTGAAATTGCAATTGTGGAATACAAACAAAAGATAAGTGCCATTAAAGAGCGCATCAATGAGCGATACAATGTAGCTGTTCCACACAAAAATACAATTGATAAAACCGAAGAAGAATTAGAGCATGAAATTGCAAGATTAGAACGAAGTATCGAAAGCATTGGTCCGGTTAATATGGCTGTGCAAGTTGAATGTGAAGAGGAAACCAAACGGTTAGAACATATCATTGGGCAGCGTGATGATCTTATAGAATCAGAAGATAATTTGCGCGATTCTATAGAAAAAATAGATCGCGTGGCACGCAAGCAATTCCGTGAAACATTCGAACATATAAAATCAAATTTCGAGAATCTATTTACAGTGTTTTTTGAAGGTGGACAAGGAACACTTGAGTTAATCGGTGATCCTGATCCGCTCGAAGCCGACATCGCCATTAGGGCGCAACCACCTGGAAAACGCAACCAGACATTACGTATGCTTTCCGCCGGAGAAAAATCACTGACAGCGATAGCATTACTATTTTCAATTTATCAATATAAACCGAGTCCATACTGTATTTTAGACGAAGTTGACGCACCGCTTGACGATGCAAATATAAGGAAATTTACGCGTGCCTTAAAAAGCTTTACCAAAGATACGCAATTCATTGTAGTGACACACAATAAACTTACCATGGAAGCGGCTAATTATTTATACGGAGTGACGATGGAGAAGAAGGGCGTTTCTAAGTTGGTTTCGGTTAAGTTTGATTAGATAGGTCAAGTGTATGAGCAGTGGCGGTTCTGTGTTACTCATGTTATTTCTTTTTTATCTTCTTCAGATGCTTTATTAATTGCTACTTTCAAAACATTATTAAGCAATTGCTTCGAATAAGTTATATCTTGGCAAATCTTTTTCATTTTTGGTGAAAGTCTATTATATCCCCATATGCATCGCTTCAAGGTTTCTTCGTATCCTTCTCTCTGAAAATAAAATGGCATGTTGATTTCAAAAAAAGAAATACTATCGGCATCTTTTAGTAAATCAGAACACATATCACCACCAACTTCGTGTTGCTCTACCAACCGACAAGATTCATCAATTATTGATTGTTTTACATTGCATTTAATTAAAATACCTTTCAGGATATTTGCACTATTTTTAGCATGTTCCGATTTAAATTTATTATAATCACTAAAATTATTACGTTTTATTTTTTTATGTTCATTTGCTCTATCAATATCATGAGCTAAAGCTGCAATCTGAAGTGCCTCATCAGCATCGGATTTTAATTTAATTATCCATTTGAGTACATTTTCTGAATGAAACGAATCTTCCGGTACACTTGATTTAGAAATGATTGCACGGATATTTTGTTTTGCACATTTAATACTATCCATTTTTATCCCGGCATATAATGATTCGACGTATTGTTTCAATGTTCATTACGATAGCAATCACTGCCAACACCAGATAAGGCAAATTAAATATTGCTCCCAGAAAAATTAAGAAAACTCTGACATCACGACCAAGTCTTATCCCCTTATTAATACGATTTTTCATAAGCTTATCATACTTGTCAGCGGTATAACTAAGCATAAATGAACCAATAATGGCTGAAAAACCAATAATTAAGACAAGCGGTGCATTATCCTGAAAATAAACATACCAGGTAAGCCCGAACAGTAAAAAAGCATCTGCATAACGATCTAATACCGCATCAAACCATCCGCCATATTCAGATGATAAATATTTAAGACGAGCTACCTCTCCATCCGAGCCGTCAATGATAGAAGCAAATTGAGCGAGAATGCCGCCGATGAGCAAATACAGGTAATCACCTGTTGCAAAGAACAACGCAGCGACCAACGATAAAAGAAATGAAAAAATTGAAATTTGATTGGGTGTAATATTATAATTTACTAACCAAATAGAACAACGAATAGAAACAGGACGATTAAGCCAACGAGAAACAGGTCCATCATTGGTTTTGGATTTAAGGGTTTCTAAAAGTTTTCTTTTTGCTTTTTTAAATGCTTTTTCGTCATCAATATCTATCCAAAATTCATCGATTTTATGAACTTTTGCACGTTTTTTATCTGCAAGGAGGTTAATAGCCCCTGACAACGTAGTATCGTGCATATTTTGAGAATCTTCTAAAGCATTAAATATAGCAGGTGTACAATAAAACATTCCGGTATCAAAACCGTTAAAATCATCAATTGATTTACCAATATTCGAGATATAAGTATTTTCAAATTTAACCTTGGTAACATCATCCATATCTACCAATGGATTGTTGATATCGATATCTACTGCTAATAATACTTCTCCATCCTTGAGTGACTGAGATTGCAGGGATTGAATGATGGAAGGAGCAAACAAATGATCTGACATTAACAATATAAAAGGCTCACTAATAAATTCCTTTGCTTTCAAAACAGAATATCCGTTTTCCTTTTCCCAATTATCATTTTGTATTGTAGTGATGCGAATATTCAGAATTTGATTAAGTTGATTTAGAAATGTTTTAATCTTTTTAGCCTCATAGCCTAAAACGACATAAAAATCATCCGCACCGGCTTGTTTGGCAGTTCGGATAACTCGTTCTATCAAAGGAACTCCGAGAATAGGAATAAGAGGCTTGACTTCACCTTTTCTTCTGAGGCGGGTTCCTTTTCCTGCTGCAATAATCAAACATTTCATAAATGCCCAAGGGATTTTTTAAGTTACTTTATATAATTCTTTTACGATCGTTTTCTCACCCTATTCGCTTGATATTCCTTTAATAAAATCTTCTATCATTTTATACGCTTTATCATCGCTAAACTGTTGCGACGGATGTTTGCAGAAATAAGCTGACGGAGCAATGAGAAGACCTCCTTGTTTGCGTTCCAAAGCTAATTTAGTACAACGAATAGCATCAATTACAACACCGGCAGAATTAGGAGAATCTTCTACAGAAAGTCTTAACTCAAGGTTCATGGGTATGTCTCCAAAAAGTTTCCCTTCCATTCTGATAAAACAAATTTTGTTATCATTCTGCCATGGTACATAATCGCTCGGGCCAATATGTATATCATCATCTTCCAGTCTTTGTCCCATTACTGATTGAACTGCCTCTGTTTTAGATTTTTTCTTTGAGGCAAGCCTTAATCGATCAAGCATATTCAAAAAGTCGGTGTTTCCACCTGTATTTAATTGGTATGTGCGCTCTAACTTTGCACCTAGTTTCGCAAACAAATCTGTCAATACTCTATGAGTAATTGTAGCTCCCAATTGTGACTTAATATCATCACCAATAATAGGAAGATTTTTTTCTTTGAATTTTTCAGCCCACTCTGGGTCGCTGGCAATAAAAACAGGAATATTATTAATAAATGCAACCCCTGCTTCCAAAGCGCAATTTGTATAAAACTTGGCAGCCTTTTCCGAGCCAACGGGTAGATAGTTCAAAAGTATTTCTGTTCCTGTTTCCTTTAGTATATTTATTATCTCTTCCTGTGTATGTTCGGTTTCCTCTGCAAGAATAAAAGTTCTATTATCATCATAATTCTTCATATGCTCGGAAAAGCCATCCAATATTTTTCCCATATTAACTTTTATGCCATAATTTGGAACATCAGGGTAAAAAACGGTAGTACAGTTTGGCTTGGAAAAAATAGCATCATTAACATCTATACCGACTTTTCGTTTATCAATATCAAATGCTGCAACAATTTCAATATCTCCAGGAGTGTAACCACCAATATCCCAGTGCATTAAACCGATAATCTCTTCTGACGTTTTGTCACGATAGTAATGAATGCCTTGAATAAGAGAACTTGCACAGTTTCCAACTCCTACAATTGCGATTTTAATTTTACTCATAATAGTTTGTCCTTGATTAAATCAATTAATATTTATTTAGACTTTTATCCTGCTTAGAGTTAAAAATATTTACTTTTATGCAGAGACTATACTGTATATTGCACACCGGTTAGCGGTATGGTTAGTTGCCTCGATTGCGAGGTATTTTCCTATCATCAAGTTGTAATACCGTTGAAACGGACTATAAACCTTGATTTTACAACTATCCTGGCAATTAACTATACCGCCATATTCTCGGCAGTATTTTCTATCATTTTTTCGTATTCGTTAAATAATGTTGGTTGAATTATCGTTTTCTTTTTAAGTATAGGATAGTTGCTTATAAATAATTCTTTTCCGTTTTTACCAACATTTCGCGTTGCGCAAGTTAACCCCCCTTCGTTTATATAAGCAAATGAAAATAAACATCTTAATAAACGCAATGCTTTTATCACCTATTAATATGCAGTTAAAACACAATACGTTTATTAGCTTATATCAGAAATTACCAATTTATCCCTTGCTTTTCTATCATCCAATTCCTTCGGCTCCTTTCCGTATTGGAAAAACCGGGCAGTTTTGTTACCAATTAATTTTATATTATCATCTTCAATCCATAATCCGGTACCTTCACGAAGACCAAGTACTACCTTTTCACGGTTTATTTCCAAAAATTCATTGATGCGGTCTTCACGGGTTTCGCCACCATGACCTTCCGGGTTGGCATCGAGATAATGCGGATTTATTTGGAATTGAACAAGATTAAATGTATCAAATGATTCCGGTTGGATGATCGGCATATCGTTGGTTGTGCAGAGGGTAGGGCAAGCAACGTTTGCTCCGGCGCTCCAACCAATGTATGGTTTGCCATCCAAAACTGCTTGGCGAATTAAGGGGATTAATTCGTTTTTATGTAAATGATATACTAAATGAAAAGTGTTACCTCCACCGACCATAATACTATCTGCTTCTCTGATTGCTTTTACAGGGTCTTGTTGTTTATAAATTGATATAGTTTCATATCCGAATTCTTCAAAATACTTACTTACCTTTTTTGCATAACCGTCCCAATAAACGTTTACACCGGCGTAAGGGATAAAAAGTAGTTTTTTAGATGCATCACCAATAAAAGATTTTAGATATTCTTTTGGCCAACCCAAAAACGGTTTCCCTGCCATTGTTGAATTGCTTAAGAGTAATAATTTCATATGTTTAATGTCCTTATTGTCATACCCGCGAAGGCGGGTATCCATTTAAGTATTATACACACCCCGACTACGACTTTGTCGGAGCCACCCTCTCAAGAGGGGAATCCCATAAATCAGGAATTACAGTATTATTTTTCATTAACTATTTTCATTAAATGACTATAAAAGGTTGAAAGTGGCATACCCATTACATTGTAAAAACAACCGTCAATATTCTTTACACAAACCGCAAACCAATCTTGTATCCCGTAACT
>JAUWFQ010000087.1 GCA_030606865.1 bacterium | reverse complement strand
ATAGCCGGGAAAAAATTTGGGAAAAAGAAGATATATCCAAGAGTTAGTCCAAATAAAACGATAGTTGGCAGCGCAGCAGGACTGCTTTTTGCATTTATAACTTATATTGTAATGGATAAGATAGGATTTATAAAATTTGATTTAGATATTATGCAAATAACAATTTTATCAGTTATTTCAGGTGTTTTTGGTCAAGCAGGTGATTTTGTTGAATCATTATTCAAACGTGATGCAAAGGTAAAAGATTCAGGAGCATTATTATTAGGGCATGGTGGTGTGTTAGATAGATTCGATTCATTAATAATTGCGAGTCCTCTGGTGTATATTTTTCTAAATTTATATTATTAATTAAGGTAACTAATGGAATTAAAATCAATTTTAGCAACGGATTGTGGTAGTACAACAACGAAAGCAATTTTAATTGAAAAAGTAGGAGATGAATATCGCTTAAAATTTCGCGGCGAAGCGCCGACAACAGTAGAAGCACCATTTGAGGATGTTACCAAAGGTGTTCTTAACGCCGTAATGGAAGTTGAGGAATTATCCGATCGTAAATTATTAGACGGCGATGACATAATTACCCCGCAAAAAGGCGATATTGGTGTAGATATTTATGTTTCTACCAGTTCTGCCGGTGGTGGACTACAAATGATGGTTGCAGGAGTTGTAAAAGCTATGACAGGAGAAAGTGCTGAACGTGCTGCACTTGGAGCTGGTTCAATTGTGATGGATGTAATGGCTTCCAATGATGGTCGTAAACCGCATGAAAAAATATCTAGAATTCGTCAATTACGTCCTGATATGATTCTTTTATCGGGAGGGATTGATGGTGGTACAATTTCACATGTTGTTGAATTGTCTGAAATGATAAAAGCTGCTAATCCACGTCCACGTTTAGGAACAGGATATAAATTACCTGTTATATACGCAGGAAATAATGAAGCACAAGACGATATTAGAAATACTCTAGGTGAGTCAACCGATTTAACGATTGTTGAAAATATTCGTCCGGTCCTCGAAGTAGAAAATCTTGGACCTTCACGAGATAAAATCCATGATTTGTTTATGGAACATGTTATGGCTCAAGCACCCGGTTATAAAAAATTAATGGGGTGGACAGATGCTCCAATTATGCCAACACCCGGAGCAGTTGGATCATTAATAGAAATGATAGCTCGTGATGAAAATATTTCTGTTGTTGGTGTAGATATTGGTGGAGCAACAACCGATATATTCTCCGTATTTCAAGGAGTATTCAACCGTACCGTTAGTGCAAACTTAGGTATGAGTTATTCAGTTTGTAACGTACTCGCCGAAACAGGTATGGATAACGTGCTCCGTTGGGTACCGATTGATATTGATCGAGCGGAATTGAATAATCGCATCGGAAATAAAATGATTCGTCCAACAACAGTCCCACAATCATTACAAGAATTAATTATTGAGCAAGCTATTGCACGAGAGGCGTTGAGATTGTCTTTTATTCAGCATAAAGAATTCGCAGTTGCGTTAAAAGGTGTACAGACTGAAAGAACAATTTCTGATGCGTTTGATCAATCAGAATCAGGCGCAACTTTGGTAAATATGATGGAATTGGATTTATTAGTTGGTTCAGGTGGAGTATTATCGCACGCACCGCGGCGTGCACAAGCAGCTCGAATGTTAGTTGATGCTTTCATGCCAACGGGAATAACTCAATTAGCTGTTGATTCAATATTCATGATGCCACAATTAGGAGTTTTAGCAAATATTGATAAAAAAGATTTAAAAAATAACGCACGCAAGGCAGCAGTAGAAGTATTTAAAAAGGATTGTTTAATTCGATTAGGAACTTGCATTGCTCCTGTGGGGAAATCAAAACCCGGTAAAACAATTTTAACTTTAGAATTAACGCTTCCTGACGGAAATGCAATTAAACATGAATTGAAAACCGGTGAATTAATTAAAATTGATGCTCCTTATAAACCAATGAAAGCAAAATTAACACCTGCCAGAAATATGGATATTGGAGCAGGAAAAGGTGAGGTAATCAATACCAAAATTTATGGTGGACAAGTTGGTATTTTATTAGACGGAAGAGGTCGTCCATTAGAGCTTCCTGAGGTTGACAGTGAACGAATTGCTAAATTGCAGGAATGGTCTAAAGTAGTTAATGAATATCCCGATTTTAATAATTAAGGAATAGGAAATGGCACACGCATATACTCCCGGATTAAAAGTATTGCACGAAACAAAAGTTATAAAAGAACGTCGTTTACCGTTAAAAGGTGATGTTCTAAAGAAAAAGAATGAGGCGGTATCGCCTGATGATATTGTCGCTACAACTGATTTACCCGGTAACGTGCAAATGGTTAATGTTGCTAATTTATTAAATATTGACGCTGCAGATATAGCAGATGTAATGAAGGTGCAAAAGGGAAATAAATTTGAGAAAGATGATCTAATTGCCGAAACAGCTGGTCTTTTCGGTTTGTTTAAATCAAAAGTACCCGCACCGGTATCAGGTACATTAGAATCATTTTCGGAAGTAACCGGTCAGGTTGTACTGCGAGAAGCTCCCATTCCGGTTGAAATGGATGCATATATTAGCGGAAAAGTGCAAGATGTTATACCTGAAGAAGGTGTTTACATCGAAACGGATGCGGCATTTATTCAAGGTATATTTGGAATCGGTGGTGAAAGCCGTGGTGATCTCAAAATTATTACTAAGTCGAGGGAAGATGAAATCACTTCCGATATGTTGGACTCTTCTTTGGCAGGAAAAGTAGTGGTTGGTGGTTCGCATATTAGTTTGGCTACCTATAAAAAAGCTTTATCGCTTAAAGTAGCAGCAATAGTCGTTGGTGGATTTAATTATAGTGATTTAAAACCAATTCTTGGATATACACTCGGTGTCGCAATTACCGGTTCGGAAGATTTGGTAACTTCACTAATTGTTACGGAAGGTTTTGGCAAGATAAACATGGGTAGTAGAACATTTGATTTACTGAAATTGCATGATGGTAATTTTGTTTCTGTTAACGGTGCAACTCAAATTCGAGCCGGAGTAATACGCCCGGAAATCGTAATTCCGCTTAAAAGCGATCAAATTACCGGAAAGCATAAAGATATTGATGCATCTATGGGTATTACTGATGGTAGTTTAATTAGAGTTATTCGTGCACCGTATTTTGGTAAAATCGGTAACGTAATATCATTGCCAAATGAATTACAGAAAATGGAATCTGAAACAATGGTACGAGTAGCTAAAGTTGAGATCGGTGGCGAAAAAATGATTGTTCCGAGAGCAAATCTTGAAATGGTAGAAACGGACTGACGGGTAATGGGTGAGAGGGCGAGTGTGGGAATGGGTGATGAACTGTCTCCCTTTGAGGGGAGATGTTCATAGGACAGAGGAGTGATTTACTGTGATGGAATATTGGAAAGTTGCAAGAATGAATGATTGGATGATTGAAAGGGTGAATAATTAAAATAATTATATGGAAGTAAATATTTCAATAGATAAGAATAAAGATTCTGAATTAAGTGTTAGTGAAAAAGAAGCAATTGCAAGAATTGCTAAAAAAATCATTGATAGAGGTTTTGTTACTCCGGCTGTATTTTTTCTGGAATTAATGAAACCTTTATCTTTATTAGGAAGCCACGCACTTGTATTTTTTGGTCCATTTATTACTGTGTTTATGAAACAAGAAAAGTATTACCGGATCACTGAATTACTAGAGGATCCCAAAAATGTTGAATTTTTAATATCTGAAATTGAAAGGATTGATGAGGAAATTAAATCAAATAATAAATCAAAAGAGGTAAAATCGTGAACGACAAAAAATTTTGGTTCGCGTTTGGTGGAATATTGATTGCTTTTATAATCTATTGGTTGTTGGGACATGCATTCTTTATAGAAGAAAGAATTGTAATGTTATTTGCAATATTAATTGCATCTGCCACGATTATATATTTTGTCAATAAAGCCAAGCGTGGTGAAAAAATATCTCTGAGACCAATTCCTGGGCTTAAAGCATTTGAAGAAGCCGTTGGGCGCTCCACAGAAATGGGCAAGCCGGTTTTATATGTACCGGGTATTGTTGATATGGATCAAGTTGAAACCGTTGCAGGTGTAATTATCCTTGGTCATGTAGCAAGAATGACTGCTCAATACGAAACACCATTGAATGTTCCTGTGGCACGTTCAATTGTTATGAAAGCCGCTCGCGAATCTGTTCGCGAAGCGTATATAATGGAAGGCCGTCCTGATATGTTCCATGAAGATATGGTTCATTACCTTACGGATGACCAATTTGCCTATGCTGCCGGTGTTAATGGAATTATGATGCGTGAAAAACCTGCTGCAGTGTTCTATCAAGGTAAATTCTATGCTGAATCATTGATTCTTGCTGAAACCGGTAACTCGATTGGTGCAATTCAGATAGCAGGTACGGCATCGCCGGCACAGATTCCATTCTTCGTAACTGCTTGTGACTATACGCTAATTGGTGAAGAATTCTTCGCTGCAAGCGCGTATTTATCTGAAGATCCTAAATTGATTGGCGGTGTGAAAGGAATGGATATTCTTAAGGTTATGATTGTCGGAATTATTTTCCTAGCAATTGTCCTAAGATTATTCAATGATCTGGGATGGATCAATTTTGATATACTTAAATTTTTAACTATTCAATAGAGGTAAAATATGTTTTGGAAACGACAAATACCGATAGCTATAGTTGCTCTGATTGGAACGCTTACTCTATTTGGATGGTTTACAGACCAACCGGATATTAAATCGTTCGTTGATGACGACGCGACGCAATGGTACGATATTTTAGCAAGTTTTGCAATTTTCTTAGGTGCATTGAATTTATTAAAAATGCAAATGCAAAAAATTATTAAACGTAAAAGTGGTTGGCAATACAGTGTCTTTGCTATTGCCGGATTTTTGTTTGCGTTTACAGCAGGATTTTTAATGAGAGGAGCTTATACTGTCAATGTTAATTCTGCAGGAGGGACACCTCAACTAGTTGCGCAAGTACTTGCTGATGAAACAGGAAGAACTATTCAGAAATCAGAAATAGTTTTAGGATTAATTGAAGAAGAGAACTCTCCACTTAGCTTAGATAAAGTGCATTGGACTGGAAGATCTGTTAACAAAATGGCTAGTAAATTAAAAGAAAGCGGTGCGAGTGTAGAAATAATTCCTGTACCGTGGACCGGTGGCGCTCATCTGACTAAAAAAGATTCATTTTTTAATTGGATGTTCTTCAAGATATTTACACCACTCTCAGCAACGATGTTTGCATTACTCGCATTCCTTGTAGCATCGGCAGCATACCGAGCATTTAGGATAAGAAATTTTGAGGCTACATTGTTATTAGCGTCGGGCATTATTATAATGTTAGGTAGAGTTCCAATTGGAAGTAAAATATCTAGTTGGTTCGTACTTTACATCTTAGTGTTGTTGGTAACTATAATGGTCAATACTTGGAAGAAAAATAGAATATTAACATTTGGTACCCTCGGCATTGGTTTACTATTAGTAACAATTGCCGGTTTTTCGATGGGTTGGCCAATTGATAAGCCTGCTTTTGCCTACTTACCAAAGCTCCAAGATTGGATATATTTAGTACCTAATATTGCCGGAGCGCGTGCGATCATGATCGGAATTGGATTAGGAGTATTTGCTACATCAATCCGATATATTCTTGGCATTGAAAGATCATATATCGGGGAGTAAAAAAAATGAAAAAATTAGCAGATTTAGTAATAAAATTAGGAAATGTTGATCGACGATGGATTTTTGTGATAATCGCAATCGTAGTTATGTATCCATTGTTTAAACCTTTGGGATTACCTATCAGACCAACAGAATCTTCACTGCAAGTTTATAATGCCATTGATGCATTACCTGAAGGTTCAAAAATATTGTTATCTTGCGAATATGGACCGAGTACAAAACCGGAAATTCATCCGATGACGGTTGGTGTTTTGCGGCATCTATTTGAAAATGGTCATAAAGTATATGTAACCTGCTTATGGCCAGATGGTCAGTTCATGGCTCGCGAGGCACTAGAGCAAGTAGCTGAGAATGAATATGACCGTACGTATGGAGAAGATTACGTTTTACTCGGTTTTAGACCGGGCAATGAAGCGGTAATTAAAGGTATTGTTAGTGACATTCGCAAAATGTATACAATTGATTCTCGTGGTATTCCTATCGATAAAATTCCAATGATGGAAGAAGTTAAGAACATTTATGATCTTGACTTTATCTTTTGTGCATCTGCAGGTTACCCAGGAACGGTGGAATGGGTACAGTTAGCTGCAGATCCCACCGGTATTCCGATGTCAACCGGTGTGACCTCGATTCAGGTAAATGAAGTAATGCCGTACGTTGATGCCGGACAGATACGAGGAATACTTGCTGGTATGCCAGGTGCTGCAGAATATGAAGCATTAATTGGTAAAGCAGGAATTGCAACATCGGGAATGGATGCACAATCAATTGCGCATATTGTAATTGTGTTGTTCATTATTTTTGGAAATATTGCATTTTATCTGGAACGTCAACGTTCCAAGAAAACATTTTAGGAGGTGAGTATGTTTAGTGCAGAAATTGTAGGTGCTTGGATTGCAGTGTTCTTAACATTAGCAATATTTTCATACTTATATCGTGATAATCCGTTTTACAAAGTTGCCGAACACATTTTTGTTGGAGTTTCAGCAGGATATTGGGCATCAATGTTCTTTTGGACGCAGATTCAACCAAATTTATTTGGGAGGTTGTGGCCTGCTCTTCATGAGGGACAATCATTAGGAATTTTAGGCAAAGTATGGTATGGAATATATAATTTTTTCAATTTGATATATCCGCCTGCTTTTCCTGATGGAGGTGTAGCAACAGGGCATGGGATGCAATTAATATATCTAATTCCATTAATTTTAGGAATTATGATGCTACTTAGTGTGTTCTCAAAGTTTAGTTGGTTTGCAAGATGGGGAATTGCATATGTTGTAGGAATGGCAGCCGGATTACGATCATACGGTTTCTTAAATTCTAATGTGATTGGTCAAGTAAAAGGTTCAATAATACCTTTGGTTGGTGATGTTTCTACAGGAGCAATAATCAATGGGATTATTCTTTTAATTGGAACAATCACCGGACTGATGTACTTTTACTTTTCAAAAGAACATAAGGGTTGGTTCGGTAAGATAGGTAGAATTGGGATTTATTTCCTAATGATTTCATTTGGTGCATCATTTGGATTTGCTGTAATGGGACGTATATCACTCTTGATCGGTCGTTTTACGGACTTAAAAACATTCGGTGGCGCTGATTATCATCATGCTTCTTTATGGCTATTGGTAGCTATGGTTGTTTTACTCGGAATATGGAGTTTTTTCAATAAAGAAGAAAAATTAACAAAAGGTAATACACCAAAATAAAGCAGTTTGAATTTTTTAATATGAAGGGGCGTTTCAGTTTATGGAGCGCCCTTTTTTATAGAACACGGATGACACTGATTGAACAGATCTTCACTGATTATTCAATATATAAATATTAAAAACTATGTATATCCGTTGCATCCGTAAAATCTGTGTTCTGTTAATTAGAATACGTTTTTTCTTCACGTTAAACAGTGTAATTTTCTGGTCAATATATCAATATTATTTTATTTAAACTGTTCAAGGAATATCATGAAAACTAAAGAAATACTAAATGAGTTAGGAATTGAAAATATAAATTATGGCGCTTGCGCAGGTCCGGATGACTGGTATAAAACTACAAATGCAGGCAAATTAGATTCAATTAATCCTGCCAATGGAGAAGTTATAGCATCAGTATATCAATGTTCTGTAGATGATTATCAATCTGTTGTAGAAAAATCTTACAGGGCATTTAAAGAGTGGGTAAAAGTCCCGGCACCTTTGCGCGGAGAATTAGTACGTAAAATGGCAAATGCTTTGCGTGAGAAGAAAGACGCATTGGGTAGTTTAGTTACCTTAGAAATGGGTAAAATCAAGCAAGAAGGTGATGGGGAAGTGCAAGAAATGATTGATGTTGCTGATTTTGCTGTTGGTCAATCAAGAATGTTGTATGGTAAAACAATGCACTCGGAGAGACCTGACCATAGAATGTATGAGCAATGGCAACCACTTGGTCCAATTGGTGTAATATCAGCTTTTAATTTTCCCGTGGCGGTATGGGCATGGAATGCTTTTATAGCAGCAATTTGCGGAGATACAACTATTTGGAAGCCATCATCTACAGCACCATTAACCGGAATTGCTGTACAAAATATATGCAATGATGTTCTTA
>JAUWFQ010000014.1 GCA_030606865.1 bacterium | reverse complement strand
AAGAAACTCCCAAACAAGAAACAGCATCATATACATCGCGAAAAACAGGTATATTTTCCGTTGCAAGATCAGAAATAACATTTTCTGTCATTTCACCACCAAATATTGAAAAAATAACCGGCTTCTTCTTTTGTCTATATTTTTTGTATATAGTTCTGATCATACTTGTCAACGATCCAGCATCAATCATTGCTGTTTCACAAAACAGAGCAAAAACTGCTTTTATTTGCTTATCTTTTAAAGCAACATTAAGAGCATGCTCATATTCAGTTGAACTTGCTTCACCTGTTAAATCGATTGGATTTTTAGTTGATCCAAAACCATGTGTTACATCTGAAAACAGGTTATTTAAATATTGAGTATCATCCAATAATCTAATATTGTATTTCTCACAAGCATCCGTTGTTAATACTCCTACGCCTCCACCATTAGTTATGATCACTGTATTTTCACCGGTAGGAATTGGAGCATTGGATAAATATTTACACCAATCGAGAGCTTGTTGAATATTTTCAGCTCTTAATACCCCACACTGCCTCATAATTGCATCAAATATTTCATCTGCTCCTGCCAAAGAACCGGTATGGGATGCTGCAGCAACTGCGCCTCGCTTTGATCTTCCGGATTTAATGACAACAATTGGTTTTTTCTTAGTTGCCTCTTTGAGTACTTTAACTAACCGCTCCCCTTTTTGAATACCTTCGATATACATCAATATACTCTTTGTGTCATCTTGATCAACGAGATATTCAACTAAATCAGCTTCATCGATATCAGATTTATTACCTACAGAAATGATAGACGACAAACCAATATTTTGTACAGCAGTTTTACCGATCATTGCAACTCCCAAAGCACCACTCTGAGTTATGATTGCAACATTTCCTTTTGGAATAACGGTTGGTCCAAAGGTCGCATTTAGCGATACCTTAGCAGAATAATGTCCAAAAATATTGGGTCCAAGAATTCGAATTCCATTTTCTGAAGAAAATGATATAATTTTTCGCTCTTCTTCCAAATTACCGACTTCAGAAAAACCGGAACTAATGATCGTAACCATCTTGATATTTTTTTGTGCGCAAGCTTCTAAAGCATTGTAAACAATTTTTGCAGGAAGAACAATTGTTGCCATATCAATTTCATCAGGAATGTCATCTAGCGAGGAATGGACTTTATAACCACAAATCTCATCTGCCTTAGGATTAATTGGATAAACTTTCCCCTTATAACCAACCTGAGCGATATTATTTACAATCTTGTAACCAACCTTACCCGGATTACTTGATGCTCCAATAATTGCTATTGATCTTGGTTCAAATAATTTTTTCATTGCGGAATATTTTCCCATCACCATTATTCCCGAAAAAGCATTTTTAATTCATAAAGATTATCATTGATTCGTTTTGCAATATCAAACCCTGCTTTTTTAAATAGATTTTGCATGGGAATATTATCCACTAATACTTCTGCCGTAAAACCCAACAGTCCTTGCTTTTTTGCTAATAAAGTCAGATACGTTAATAATTCCTCACCTATACCCTGTCTATGATAATTATCTAATACTACAAAAGCAATGTCGCCTGTATGCGTATCTTTATCAATCCAATATTGTCCAAGACCTAATATCATCTCATGCTCATATTCTTGTTTAGTAACCAATAAAAACATTTCTTTCCTATAATCAATTACGGCAAAATCTTGCAATCTTTCATGTGGCATATCCTTACGAGTAGATATAAACCTTTTATACATACTATCGTCCGAAAGTGAGTAGAAAAATTCCTTCAACAATGGTTCATCACTTATTTTTACCGGTCTTAAAAGAATTTTTAACCCTGCTTTGGTAATCCGATGTGTCTCAATATCGGAGGGATATTCTCCGCCTTTTCCAGCGATAAATGCTTGATCCTTATAAATTAAATTACGTTCTTTAGCTCCTTTTATTAACTCAGGTCTAAATTTTGGATGAGCAATTGCTATTAGTTCCATAGCTCTTTCACGAATATTTTTGCCATGTAAATATGCAATGCCGTATTCCGTTACAACATAATAAATATCCCCTCTATTAAGCGTAACACCGGCACCCTCTTTTAAAAATGGCATGATGCGTGATACTTTGCCATTATCAGCAGTGGATAGAATTGTCAAAATTGTTTTTCCATGCTCAGCTAGGACAGCACCTCGCATAAAATCGGCTTGACCGCCGATACCACTATAAAAAGTATGTCCAATGGACTCAGCGGAAGCTTGACCTGTAAGATCAATTTCTAAAGCGCTATTGATTGCTGTAATATTTTTATGTTGAGCGATTACAAGCGGATTATTGGTGATATCGACCGTTTTAAACTCAATTGCAGGGTTATCATTGATATACTCGTAAGTATTTTTATTACCCATGCAAAAAGTGGCTATAGTTTTACCACGATTTATTGTTTTTTGCGAATTATTTACGACACCCTTCTTCATAAGTTCAACTAATCCATCACTGATCAACTCTGTATGTATGCCTAAGTTCTTTTTATTTACTAGGCTCGCTAACACCGCATTAGGTATGCTACCATACCCTACTTGGATAGTATCGCCATCTTCCACTAATTTTGCAACATATTTACCAATTTGCTTGGCCACTTCATTATCAGGCTCATCTTGATATTCTAAAAGTGGCTCATCATGATGAATGATATAATCTAATTCAGAGATGTGAATAAATCCGTCGCCGTGAACACGTGGCATATTCTTATTTATTTGAGCAACTACTGTACGAGCAATTTCCGTAGCTGCTTTGACAATATCAACACTCACTCCCAAACTAACGAATCCATGTTCATCCGGTAAAGATGTTTGAATTAGTGCAACATCCAAGGAAACCATACCTTTTCGAAACAAACCGGGTATCTCTGACAAAAATATTGGAGAATAATCTGCTAAACCTGCATTAATTGCCTCACGAGCATTATCGCCAATAAAAAATGAATTATATCGAAAATTTCTTTTGTATTTTTCATTAGCATAAGGTGCTAGTCCCAAAGTCCATACATGCATCACTTCGGAATCCAATAATGCTTTGGGATGGTTTTCAACATATTTGACCAACGAATTAACCAAATATTGTGGTTCACCGCAGGCTGTACTAATAAAGATTCTGTCACCTAAATGAATCTTTTTAAAAATCTGATCAACAGGAAGAAATTTCTCTTTATAAATAGATTCAAATTTCTGAAGTGAGTTGTATTGCACCATGTGTGATTCTTTAACTTTTAAACTATAAATCTTATCATTAATAAATGTATAAAATATTGAGTAATAAATTACGAAGGTTAAACAGTATTATAGAAAAATGTTTTAATATTATATAGTTAGTTTTACGATATTTGAAAAATTTTCCAAAACTTTATGAGACTGAATATTTTGCTCATTTACTCCATTTAATATTGAGTCAATTGCTTTGTTTTCTTTTTTAGCTAATTCTATTGCAATTGGAACTGTTATTTCAGGATGTGATTGAATCGAATAAATTGAACCAAATTGATAATACTGTACACATTTCCCATTATAAATTACTTGAATACTTCCGGGGGGAGCTTTCATAACTACATCGCTATGTGATTGATATACTTTCACCGGATTTGGCAAATTAGAAAATAATTTAACTGGTACGTTCCCCGCTACTGTTGGAACATCTTGAAATCCTTCCTCACCAACAAGATTTCTTACGGTCGTTCCACCAAACATATGCGCTACAAATTGATGACCAAAGCATACTGCCAAACAAGGGATGTTTTCATCATATATTTGTTTAACAAATTCTTTTAGATCGGTAATCCAACTATCATTATCTTTATAACATGAACGCGAACCACTGATAATATAACCATCGTAATCATTAATATTTTCAATTTTTTCATTATAACAAGTGTTGATTATTGTCGTATCATCGATAATGTTAGAAAAATAGCCCGCACTTGGTGCTGACTCTGGCTCATCTGCATAACAATTTAATATTCCGATTTTAATTGGCATTTTATTCCTATTAGTTATCAATATTTGTTTTAAAATTAGCAATAGATTTTCATAATAATAATTTAAAAGCGCAATACAACTTGTTACCCTTTATTCCTTAATTTTTATGTAGAAATGAACACAATAATTGAAAAAGTCCAATTGACCTCTGATAAAAGCATTACTTTTACTTTGAAAGAGAATGCAATTAATATTTTTGAGGAACCACAAAATAATCTATGGACTTTTGATCTCGAAGGACGATTGGTCGGTATGTTCATAGATAACAAAAATTATAGACGTACTTTAAATAACAAATACTATCTAAAATTACGATTTATCATTGGGGAGGAACATTTTCGCGATATTAAACAGATTCCAATTGATGAAATAAAACCATTAATCGAACAATCCCATATATTAATTAAAAACAATCAAAACAGATTACCAAATGTTTTTCATACTCCTTTAGCAAAAATATTAAAAATGAATTCAATCTTTCTTCAAAATAGCGCTAAAGAATTTGAAAATATTTACTTGCCAATTTCTATTCTTCCACCCGATCAATACATGTCGTTGGTAATACAAATGACGGAAGGATGCAATTATAATCAATGTACTTTTTGCAATTTTTATCGTGACCGTCCTTTTAAAATCAAATCTACTGATGACTTAGTACTTCACCTTAGTAAAGTGAAATCATTTTTTGGTGAAGGAATCAATTTGCATAAATCAATTTTTCTAGCAGATGCAAATGCTCTTGCTGTTCCTCAAAAACGACTCGTATCAGGATTAGAATTAATTCACAATAAATTTCCACAATTTAATGATTATTATTCTTTCATTGATGTATTCACCGGTTTAAAAAAGTCTGTAAATGATTTCAAAAAATTAAATAAGCTAGGCATAAAAAGAGTATATTTAGGAGTTGAGTCAGGAAATAGTGACTTAATGTTATTCTTGAATAAACATCAATTAAATAAAGATATAATTGAATTAACGCATAATTTAAAAAAGGGTGGTATTAATGTTGGAATAATATTTTTAGTTGGGGCCGGTGGAAATAAATATTCTGAAAAACACTTATTGGATTCAATTAAACTGCTTGAACATCTGCCGCTTGATAAAGGTGATATTATTTATTTATCTGAGCTATACGAAACAAATTCAAGCTATGAGAAATCAATGGCTAAGAAAAATATACAATTACCTACAAGACAAGAAATACGTCAATGGTCAACCGAATTTAAATCCAAATTAAAAAAGCAATACTCCAAAAACGTACAAGTATCAGTTTATGATATAAATCAATTCTTCTATTAAATTTCCTAATTATTAAATATTTTACATATTGATTAATTGCTAAACCATTAATTAATATTATGTAGCAGAATAAGAATAGGGAGATGCTATTAAACATATTAATGGTCTGATTATCCTGTAATTCTACTTTCGCTTATATGCTGCCATAAAGATTCTCCCTCAAATCTAATTAACAAAAGGAGGATCAATGAATAAAACACTGATCTTGAGTTTTTGTTTTCCGATAGCTTTTATATTCGCACAAACTTCTAACCTTGATATTGATGGTAATTCAACAGTAGAATTATTCGAAGGCGTAAAAATCTGTGTTGATGATATTAATGTGCAATCCGGTTCATCATTTACTGCCTATGATTATGGTCAAGTAAATGAAAGTGACTGTACAACAACCTTAACTCCCGGCGGAAATGGAACGATCACGCTGCCGATTGAACTAACCGATATCAAATCACTGCCAACCGAGTTCACACTTAAACCTGCCTATCCGAATCCTTTTAACCCAACGACAACTATTCACTATGGTATTCCTGATGCCAGAGAAGTTTCAATTATGATCTATGACCTGATGGGACGAAAGGTGGCAACTTTATTCCATAATGAACAGGAAGCCGGATGGTATGAAGTCACTTGGAATGGATTGCTCAACAATGGCAGTTTAGCGCCAGCCAGTATATATCTATATAAGATCATTGCAGGAGATGAGATAAAAACTAGCAAAATTTCATTAATTAAATAGGAGAATATCATGTTGAGAAAACCGAAATCCCGATTTCTATCGGGGAAAAATATATTTACAATAGTAATATCAACAATAGCATTAATAACAATCACAAATGCTCAAGGAATTACAATGACGCTTGGCGGAAATACATCCGCAGATAAGTTTATCGTTGAAAACAGTGATTCAGAGGCAGGCTTAGTAGTTACCGGTGAAGGAAATGTTGGGATTGGGACTACAAATCCAGTACATAAATTAAGTGTAGTCGGCAGTAACAGTAGTGCAACAATATATGGTGAAACAACAAAAGATTACGGTCGTGGAGTGTACGGGATGGCATCAGGAAGTTCCGGTGATGGAGTGTATGGGAAGACATGGGGAAGTTCCGGTTGTGGAGTGTGGGGTGAGGCAGCAAATACCGGAGTGGCGTCTAACTACGGCGGATATTTTAACGCAAAAGGAAGTTCCGGTCGTGGAGTGTGTGGTGTTGCATCGAATAGTGGAGATGTGACTAATTACGGTGGATATTTTATTGCGCAGGGTAAATCAGGGAGTGCAATTTATGCAATTGCCGATAATTTATCAGGTACAAATTATGGCGGAAAATTTGCGGCGTTTGGCGAATCAGGATGCGGAATACGTGGGAATGTATCGGGAAGTTCCGGTCAAGGAGTGCGCGGTGAGGCATCGAATAGCGGAAATGTGACTAATTATGGTGGATATTTCATTTCGCAGGGCGAATCAGGGTATGGAGTTTATGGCAAAGCTAATAATTCCTCAGGTATAACAAATTATGGCGGATACTTTAAATCGGCGGGAATTCTCGGACATGGAGTGCATGGGAAGGCAACGGGAGGTGCAGGTTATGGAGTGTGTGGGGAGGCAACGGGAAGTAATGGTGTGGGAGTGTTCGGGCAGGCATCGAATAACGGAACAGTAACTAACTACGGCGGATGGTTTTCTGCAAAAGGAAGTTCCGGTCGTGGAGTGTACGGTGAGGTAATTGGAAGTTATGGATATGGAGTGTATGGACGTTCACTTGGAACAAATGGCAAGGGAATTGTCGGTAGTGGAACAGCTTATGATTTTTATGCAGAAGGCTCGGGTACCAATTATGGTTCTTCTTCTTCCATCCGTTGGAAAAGAAACATTGTTAAAATTGATAATCCACTTGAAAAATTAGCTGAACTACGCGGAGTATATTTTGATTGGGACGAAGAACATGGCGGGCAACATGACGTTGGTTGTATTGCAGAAGAGGTCGGGAAAGTATTACCGGAAATAGTCAATTACGAAAAAAACGGCATAGATGCCGACGGTATGGATTACAGCAAACTAACACCGCTTCTAATAGAGGCAATTAAAGCTCTTCAAAAACGTGTTGAAGAGCTAGAAAATAGATAATTCAAATAAATAAAGTATCTTTATTTAATAAAAGAAAGGGACTGCAAGTCCCTTTCTTTTATTATTATTTTTAGTACCTATGTTTTTAACAATAACTGAACAAGTACTAACTAATAGCATATTTTATTATTTATCTTTTTTTCCAATAATCGGCTACTTAGAAATCCATTACAGATTAAAGTATTTTCCGTTTAGCCGTTATTTTAAGAAAGAACCGGAGATATATGCTGATGCACCCCACCGAATTAGCCCCGGGCAAGATTTACCAATTTCACTAACAATTAAAGATGCTAATAAATATCCAATTAATCTAAAAAATGTCCATATAAAGATAGTTAATGAAAATGATAATATCTTAGAATTCGACTATAAATATAATAGGAAACTGAACGAATTATGGTTTGAAGAAATTTATTATATAGCTCATACAAAGCTTTCCGGTAATTTAAATATTTGGTGCGAAATATTATTTGAACAAAATGGAAAGATACATACAATTATAAATCATAATGTCAAAACATCTGAAGTACTTCCTCTTATCACACAAGTTGATAAAGATCCACTACCCGGTTCGGAGTTTTTTCTATGGGGCGATTTACATTATCATTCAAATTATACTGAGGATTTCATTGAATTCGGCGCTCTGCTAAAATCCACAAAAAGTGCTGCAATTGCATTAGGATTAAATTTTCTAGCTATCACTGACCATTCTTATGATCTTGATGATAAATACGGTTCCTGGAGAGAATCTGATCCCGATTTAAGAAAGTGGAATGATTCACGACATGAAATTGCAAAACTTAATAAATCTAAGGGTACTTTATTAATCCCCGGAGAAGAAATTTCCGCACAAAATAAAAATGGGAAAATTGTTCATACACTTATGTTGAATAATCCCAAATACATACCCGGTTCCGGTGATAGCGGAGAAAAACCATTAAAAAGATATTCAGAACATACTGTGGAAGAAGTGGTTGATATGCAAACCGATAATTCATTAGTACTTGCCGCACATCCATTTTATAAATTTCCGAAACAACATCAAATATTATTAAATCGTGGTAGTTGGTCAGAAGACGATTGTAGTAATCCTAATTTAACCGGATTACAAATTTTAAATGGTAAAATTCAACATATATTAAATAAACAATTAAATACATGGATTAAACTACTTTTATCCGGTAAGAAAATATATATTTATGCCGGGAACGACGCACATGGCAATTTCAATCGTTATCACCAGTCAAATTTCCCGACGTTATTTACAAAACAATATGATAGTTATGTGTTAGGTAAATGTCGTACCGGACTAATCAATAATTGCGATCTAAATGTAAATGATATCGTTACAAACTTAAAAGCAGGAAAATGTATAATAACCGACGGACCGGCTATTAAAACAACAATTAATGATAAATATTCTTATGGTAATACTATTAGCTCCTCATCCCTAAATATAAGATTTGAATTTTTCTCTTCGAGATCTTTTGGTTTTCTGCGTGAAGCAATAATCTATAAGGGGATATTTGGCGCCTTATCAGAAGAGATAACTGATACAATTTATTGGAATAATAATTCTATTTACAAATTAATAAATAAAGAAATACAATGGGGCAATGATTCCGGATATATCAGAATTGAACTTAAGACTGAGAAAGAAAAATATTGTTTAACAAATCCAATATGGATTGAACCTACAATTTAATTGATAAATTTTCCACTTTTCATGACTTTCATAATTGGCACATCTGTCACATTATAAGGTATTTCAATCAATTTTTCTAAATCCCAAATTACTAAATCCGCCTTTTTACCGACTTCAATTGATCCAATTTCATTTTCGAGGTTTAAAGTGCTTGTAGAATTATATGTAGCAGCCATTAATGCGTCTTCTACGGACATTCCCAAGTAAATGCACGCTAATGATATAATGAATGGCATAGATTGGATATGGCAGCTTCCGGGGTTATAATCAGTCGCTAAAGCGATTGTAACTCCAGCACTAATTAATTTTTTTACCGGTGCATAATTAGTGGATCCGAGGAAATATGTTGTACCGGGAAGTAAGGTTGCAGTTACATTTGCATTTGCTAGTTTCTTAATTCCTACCTTACTAACAGCCATTAAATGATCAGCCGAGACCGCTCCTAATTCAGCAGCTAATTCAGCAGCACCGGAATCTTCAAATTCATCAGCATGCAAACGTGGCAATAAACCATGTTTTTTTGCAGTCGTTAGTATTCTTTTAGCTTGAGTTACACTAAAATATCCCTTTTCGCAAAAAATATCACAATATTTTGCGATTCCTTGTTCGGCAACAGCAGGAATCATTTCATTACATATTAAATCAATATATCCGTCATGATCATTTTCATACTCCGGTGGAAAGGCATGAGCACCTAAAAAGGTTGGAATAATGTCTATTGCATGATTTTGATTGACCAAATCAAGCACATTTAATGACTTCAATTCAGATTCCACGTTCAATCCATAACCGCTTTTTGCTTCAATAGTAGTAGTTCCTAATTTTAGAAAACGATCCATTCTATGCTTCACAACTTGAGTAAGCTCATCGGTTGAAGCATTTCTAACTCCATTGATGCTACTGTTAATTCCACCGCCTTTTTCTGCGATTTCCTGATACGTTGCACCCTGCACACGCAATCCAAATTCTTCTTCTCTTCCTTGATGGAATACAGGGTGAGTATGCGGATCGACAAATCCGGGTGTGATTAATCTATTTTGACAATCAAATATTTCATAATCACCATCTATATTATTTTCAATTTTCTCAATTAAACCATCATTAATCAATATGTCACTATCTTTTATAGTATCAATAGTTTTTGAGTAACTATTGTAAGTCGCAATACTACCAATATTCGTTAATTTAATTTTAGACATATTAAATTTATTTCATAAGTGGTATGTTAATTTTCCATTCTTTTGCATTATTGATTGCTTTTTCATAGGTCGCATCGGCATGCCGTAAAATGCCCGTTCCAGGATCATTAGTTAATACTCTTTTTAATCTAATCTCCATTTCCGGAGTCCCATCTGCAACTATTACTTGTCCGGCATGTATCGCCAATCCCATCCCAACGCCTCCTCCATGATGAATAGAAACCCAACTCGCCCCACTTGCAACATTTACCATGGCATTTAACAATGGCCAATCAGCTACAGCATCTGAGCCATCTTTCATCGCTTCCGTTTCACGATATGGCGAAGCTACAGAGCCACAATCTAAGTGATCCCTACCAATAACAATTGGGGCACTCAACTCACCGGAAGCAACCATCTGATTTATGGCAACTCCAAATCTTGCACGCTGCGTATAATCAAGCCAACAAATCCTAGAGGGTAATCCTTGAAATTGTACTTTTTCTTTTGCTAATTTAATCCACCTTCGCAGTGATTTATCATCAGGAAATAATTCTTTTACTTTTTCATCTGTTTTATAAATATCTTCCGGATCACCCGACAACGCAACCCATCGGAAGGGTCCCTTACCTTCACAAAATAATGGACGAATATATGCTGGAACAAAACCGGGGTAATCGAAAGCGTTCTCGACACCCGCTTTTTTAGCCTGACCGCGTAAATTATTGCCGTAATCAAAACATATTGATCCCATTTCTTTTAATTTTAGAATACCATTTACGTGTTCTGCCATAGATCGAAAACTTTCTTTAATATATTTTTCAGGATTTGATTTGCGCAAAGTCAAAGCTTCGTTATAAGTCATGTTGTTTGGTACATAGCCATCTAATTCATCATGTGCTGAAGTTTGATCGGTCACTATATCAGGTACTATACCCATCTTTGCTACTTGCGGAATAATATCTGCAGCATTACCCAACAAACCGATTGATAACCCTTTCTTCTTTATCATCGCATCACGTGCGATTGACAACGCTTCTTCTAAAGATTCCGTTGCAATATCTACATATTTTGTTTCCAAACGGCGTTGAATTCTTGTTGGATCAATCTCAATATTAATAGATACACCGTTATTCATTGTTACCGACAGTGGCTGAGCACCCCCCATTCCTCCTAAACCGGCTGTAAGTACTAATTTACCGGACAAGTCACTACTAAAATGCATTCTAGCAGCCTCAGCAAAGGTTTCGTACGTACCTTGTAAGATTCCCTGTGTTCCAATATATATCCAGCTACCTGCTGTCATCTGACCATACATCATTAATCCAAGTTTATCCAATTCGTTAAAATGATCCCAATTTGCCCAATTTGGCACCAAATTTGAATTGGCAATTAGAACGCGTGGTGATGTTTTGTGCGTTTTTAATACACCAACCGGTTTGCCGGATTGAACCAACAATGTTTCATCATCATTAAGATTTTTTAATGAAGAAAGTATTGCATTAAAACTCTCCCAATTTCTAGCTGCTTTTCCTTTCCCCCCATATACAATTAATTCTTGTGGATTTTCTGCCACATCCGGATCTAAATTATTTTGAATCATTCTGAAAGCAGCTTCTTGCTGCCAACCTTTACAAGTCAACTTATTTCCTCGTGGAGAACTTATTTCAGTTTTTTTCATATACTGTCCATAAAACAAATAATTTATTTAGTAAAATAGTTAAAATTAAAACCTTTTTGAAGAAGTTGTATTTCGTTTTCCTTTAGAAAATTTATTATTTCATCCGTAGAAATCGTATAAGTTATTCCATAATTGATGTCTTCGAATTTTTTAACATGAATATCACCAGTATATGGGAAATAGGGATCATATTGTGATTGCATATTCAATGGAACAGGAGTTAAAAAATATCGATTTTTCGCAGATACAGATTTAGCCATTCCAACTAATTCAAAATTCGGTACACCATCTCTAATTGCCAATATTATTCCCCCACTAAAACCACGGTTAAATAATGCATCTATTAAAAATGAATCACTTTTTTTATCACGAGTATTACTCACAATCCCTTTAGTTATCATTTTATGACCCATCGGATACCCGATAATATATACAAAACTTCCAAGTTCTAAATCACTAGATTTACCGAAAGGATATTTAAACGATCTAATCTTTTGAAATGGATCGTGAAGAGCCTTTTTAGCCAGTAATGCCAAATCACGTTTTTTATCACTTACTACAACTTCAAAATCTCCTTCCCCTGGAATTTCATTAACATAATAATGCTCCCTTATTTTAATAGCCATTTTTTTAATGATTTGTTTTTTTTGTCCAATAGGAGGTTCAAAATAAGTTAAGACTGTATCCGGAAAGTCTCCGATATGAGCACAAGTTAACAAACCAACTTTTATACCATCATAGAAAATAATGGTTGCTGTTCCTGAGACTGTTTCATTGAAATAAACTATATCTATAGCTTTATCTATTTTCCTCTTCTTATTTTTGTCGGATTGTAACATTTTTTGATTTTCACTGAAAAGATATGCCTTATAGTAAACAATATAATTTAGCATTTTAACAGAATTTGAAATTTCTTCTAATTGCTCAGAGGCATTTTTATAAGGAAACTCAGAATCATATCGCCCATCATTTAAAGTCGGATATACAACATCATATATTTTTTTTGTACAACTTGTTTGAACTATAAATTGCATACTGAGCAACATTATAGGAATTAATTTTTGTAATAGTTTTATATTCATTTTATTAGTTTTAATTTGAATTTTTAATCATCAAAACATATTAATAGAATATTATATGATGTAAATTAAAAAGGGCAACTTAAATAAGTTGCCCTTTTTATAATTATTTTAATTTTAATTATTCAGCTTTTTCTTCTTTCTTTTTACTAACCCGTTTCTTTTTTTCCGGTTTTTCTTCAGATTCTTTTTCGCTGACACCTGCAAAATCAACTAATTCTATTAAAGAAACCTTTGCTCTATCATTATCACGAAATCCAAGTTTGATTATTCTTGTATAACCACCCGGTCTATCTGCATAAACAGGAGCAATTTCATGAAACAATGTGCTGACTGTGTCTTTTTGATGGATTTTCTTTAGCACTTCACGACGTGCATGTAAATCACCTTTTTTGGCAAATGTAATTAAAGGTTCGATAAACTCGCGCAATGCTTTTGCTCTAGCATGTGTAGTCTTAATCCTTTTATGCTCGATTAACGATACAGCTAAATTTTTCAGCATAGCCTTACGCTGACTCGGTGTACGTCTTCCTAATCGTTTCTTTCTATTTAAATGTCTCATTATTTGTTAATTATGCTTCTTCTTGAGTATACTTATTTATATCCATCCCAAAATGCAAACCCATTTCGTCTAGTTTTTCAACTAACTCAGTCAATGATTTACGTCCAAAATTCTTATACTTGAGCATTTCATTTTCTTCTTTTTGCACTAAATCAACAATATTCTTAATACCGGCAGCTTGTAAACAATTATAACTACGAACTGACAATTCCATCTCATCAATCGTTGAAGCAAGAAGTTTCCTAATCGTTACAGTTTCTTCATCTACTTGTTCTGTCATCTCTAAGACTTCCGGTTGGCTGATTGCTTGAATATATTTTAAATTTTCTATTATTACAGATGCAGAATAACTTATTGCATCTTTAGGAGAAATGGACCCATCAGTGGTAACATCTATGTTTAATACTTCTAACGATTCTTTTTCACCGGGCAACGGAGTAACTAAGAAAGTAACTTTTGTTACAGGATTAAATACACTATCCAACGATAAATAATCTACGGGTGCATTTACTAGGATATTCTCCTCGCTTGTAATATATCCTTTGCCAATTCCAATCCTCAGTTCAATATCCATCTCACCATTTTCATTAATTTCCGTAATATAATGGTCAGGATTTAAAACTTTAAACTGGTCGCTAGCATCCTGAATATCTTTGGCAGTAAATGTATGCTTACCTTTAAACTTAATATTTACTTTGTCAGGGTTATTATCTTCTAACTTAAATCTAACAGCTTTTAGATTCATTAATATATCTGCAACATCTTCACGAACATTATCTATTGTAGAGAATTCGTGTAAGACTCCATCTATACGAACATTTGTTATTGCAGCCCCCGGAATGCTAGTTAATAGAACTCTTCTTAAAGCATTTCCAAGTGTAACACCATATCCTCTTTCGAGGGGCTTAATACTAAACTTTCCAAAAGTGTCTGTTATTTCATCGGTATTAACGATAAGTTTCAAATCTAATTCTTGTGCCATTAAACAACTATCCTGTTTTATTATTATTTAGAGTATAACTCAACAACTAATCGCTCATCAAAAGTCAAATTCATTTGATCACGATCAGGAATTTCAACAAATGTTCCTTGCATTTTTGCTTTATCAAGTTGCAACCAAGCAAGTTCCAAATCGCCTTTGATACGTTTCATCGAGTTGAGAATTATATCCATCTTTTTACTTTTATCTCGAACATTTATCACGTCACCAGGTTTGACAGAAAAAGATGGTATGTTTACTGCTTTTCCATTCACTAGTAAATGTCCGTGATTTACCAGCTGTCTAGCTGCAGGTCTTGTAGGAGCTAAACCTAATCTATACACAACATTATCAAGACGACGTTCTAATAATTGCAACATTAGAGTTCCTGTCTCGCCTTTCATTTTATCAGCTTTTTTAAAATTTGCTCTAAACTGCTTTTCAAGC
Source organism: bacterium (assembly GCA_030606865.1). Lineage (GTDB taxonomy): Bacteria > Fidelibacterota > Marinisomatia > Marinisomatales > JAHJCW01 > JAHJCW01. The sequence continues at coordinate 12,877 of JAUWFQ010000014.1, read as the reverse complement.
AGACCATACATATACTTAATCTTCTGTTTTTCCTGCAGTTGTAATCCATAATTCGAAAGTCTTCGACGTCGCGTTTGTCCATGTTGTCCCGGTTTATATGCTTTACGATTAAGCAGTTTGTCAAATTTAGGATTCCCAAATACATTTTCCCCAAATCTTCTGACTAATTTTCCTTTTGAGTCTGTAAATTTTGCCATATTATTATTCCTTACACCCGTCTCCGTTTTGGCGGACGACAACCATTATGTGGTAATGGAGTTACATCTTTAATAGAAGTTATCTGAAGACCGGCTACTGCTAATGCACGAATAGCTGATTCACGGCCTGATCCCGGTCCTTTTACTTTTACTTCCACTGTTGTCAAACCCATTGCCATTGCTTCTTTTGCGACTTTTTGTGCAGCTAATGTAGCAGCATATGCTGTACTCTTCCGTGACCCCTTAAAACCGGAAGTTCCTGCCGTAGACCAAGCAACAACATTTCCATACTGATCACTTAATGTTATGTGAGTATTGTTAAATGTCGCTTTTATATGAGCAACACCTAACTGCTCAACAGTACGTTTCTTCTTTTTGTGTTTCTTTTCAATTTTTGCAGCCAATTAATAATCCTTATTTTACAAGTGCTTTTCTTCCTAATCCAACAGTACGTTTTCTTCCTTTGCGAGTACGGGCATTTGTTTTTGTCCTCTGCCCACGTACTGGCATACTTTTACGATGTCGCAATCCTCTATAACTACCAATATCCTTTAATCTTTTGATATTCATCGCGACTTCAGAACGTAATTCACCTTCTATTTTAATACTTAATTCCACAATGGCATTACGAATACCGATTTCCTGCTCTTCAGTAAGGTCTTTAACCCTAATATCTTGATCAATTCCAGCCTTTTCACAAATATTTTGTGCTTGTGACAATCCTATACCAAAAATATATCTTAATGAAAATGGTACCTTTTTCTCTCGTGGAATATCTATCCCTGCAATACGTGCCACTATTTTCTCCTACCCTTGCCTTTGTTTATGTTTTGGATTCTCGCAAATCACCAAGATAACGCCTTTTCGTTTTATGATCTTGCATTTTGCACACATTTTCTTTACTGATGGACGAACTTTCATAAATTACCTATTTTTGTCGATATACTATACGACCCCTATTTAAATCATATGGTGACATCTCAAGTGTTACAACATCACCGGGTAATATTTTAATAAAATGCATACGCATTTTTCCACTTACATGAGCTAAAACCTCATGTTTATTTTCACCAATTGTAATTTCTACTCTAAACATAGCTCCGGGAAGTGTCTCTTTTATAATTCCGTCTACTGTTATTGGTTGTTCTTTTGTCATTTCAATTACTTATACTTAGTATTCTTGCACCATTTTCTGTAATTGTAATTGTATGCTCAAAATGAGCGCTTGCACTACCGTCTTTAGTTTTTACAGTCCAACCATCGCTATCAGTGTATATATCTTTTGTACCGGCATTTATCATAGGTTCTATTGCTATACACATTCCGGTTCGTAACCGATGCCCTTGTTTAGGTTTTCCATAATTTGGAACTTGAGGTTCTTCATGTAACTCTGTACCAATTCCATGTCCGACTAAATCACGTACTACCGAGTAACCATGTGATTCCACATAAGTTTGTACTGCATGACCAATATCAGAAATGTAATTGCCTTCTTTTGCAGCATCAATTCCACGCATTAATGATTCCTTAGTTACCCTCATTAAATCCAGTTTTTTGGAATCGATTTTACCCACAGCAAACGTTCGTGCTGAATCACCATAATAACCATTTTTTTCGACGCCACAATCAATACTAACAATCTGACCTTCCTTTAAAACCTTGCCATTAGGAATGCCATGCACAACTTCATCATCGATGGAAATACATAAAGTTGAAGGGAATCCCATATATCCCTTAAACGCAGGACGTGCTCCTCGAGATATTATAAATTCTTCTGCTAATTTATCTAAATCACTTGTTTTAATACCAGGTTTTATTTTTCCACTGAGCATGTCAAGAGTTTCAGCAACGATTTTGTTACTTTCAGCAATTAAATTTATCTCTCGTTCTGTACGAATTTTTACCATTACATTCGTCTCCGACCGCGGATTTTACCTTTTGATAAGAATCCATCATAATGACGCATCATAAGATGCGACTCTATTTGCTGTAAAGTATCAAGCGCCACACCTACTATAATTAGTAGACTTGTACCACCAAAAAAGGACGCCAAATCATACCTAATATCCATACCTTTCATTAATATATAAGGAAATATTGCAACAAATGCTAAAAAGAAAGACCCCGGCAATGTAACGCGAGTTAAAATATTATCTATATATTCCGCTGTTCTTTTTCCTGGTCTTACTCCCGGAATAAAACCACCTTGTTGTTTAATGGTTGTTGAAACCTGTATAGGATCAAATGCCATAGCCGTGTAAAAATAAGTAAAGAATACGATCATTGCACCAAATATTAACCAATAAAATGGGTGATCCAATGAAAACCAACGCATTACAGCTTGCATAAATTCACTATTTGAGAAAAATGTTGCAATCGTACTCGGGATGAACATAATCGCTTGAGCGAAAATAATTGGCATAACCCCTGCAGTATTTACTCTTAATGGTAAATGTGTACTTTGTCCGCCATAAACTTTTCGGCCAACAACTCGTTTAGCATATTGGACTGGTATTTTTCTTGTACCCTGCGTCAGGAGCACAACAAATGCAACAATAACAAACATTAATCCTAATAATATCACTTCACCGAGCAATCCTCGCATACCTTCTCGAATTAATGTAATTTCAGTTAAAATAACAGTTGGTAAGCGTGATAGAATACCTATCATAATTATAAGTGATATTCCATTACCAATTCCTCTTTCAGTGATACGCTCACCGAACCACATTAATAACATCACACCAGTAACAACGCTGACCATTGTAGTAAACTTAAAAAGTATTCCTGGGAATGGTACAACAGCAACGACATTTCCTCCAAGATTTGCTGTCATATTCTCTAAAAAGAGTGCTACACTAAATGCTTGTAGAACTGCAATAAAAACAGTAGCGTACCGAGTTAACTGTGTTAATTTTTTTCTGCCTTCTTCGCCTTCTTTTTGAAGTCTTTGGAAATAAGGTACTACAGATCCCATCAATTGTAATATAATTGAAGCAGAAATGTAAGGCATAATACCTAAAGCAAATAATGACGCTTTTTGAAACGCACCTCCTGCAAATAGGTCAAATAAACCGAATAAAGTATTTTGAATGTTCTGCATAGCTGCACCAAGAGCATCTCCATTCACACCGGGAATTGGAATATGCACACCTGTACGTACTACAACCAATATTCCCAAAGTAAAGAGAATTCTAGTACGTAATTCAGGTATTAAAAATATATTTTTAATTCGATCTATCACTGCTGTATTGCTTTACCTCCGGCTTTTTCGATTTTTTCAACAGCAGTTTTACTAAAAGCATTAGCGGTTATTTCAATAGCTTTTGTCAACTCTCCATTTCCTAATATTTTTAGAGATTCAAATGCTGATTTTATAATACCTTTTTCAGCTAAAGAATTTGCATCTATTTTTTTAGTGTCTAATAATTCTAATGTTGACAGGTTAACTATTTGAAATTCTTTTCTAAATCTATAATTTGAGAAACCTCTTTTAGGTAGTCGTCTGAGCAGCGGCATTTGTCCACCTTCGAACCAGGCACGTTTTTTATTACCACTTCTTTGTCCTGCCCCCTTATTGCCTCTGCCGGAAGTTCTACCCCATCCGGTGCCAGGACCTCTCCCCAATCTTTTCGTATTCTTCGTGGAACCTTTTGCCGGTTTCAACTCATCCAACTTCATTAGTTTTCCTCAACTTTAAGCAAATAATCAATTTTTTTTATCATACCTCTGATAGCAGGAGTATCAACTTTCTCAACTGTTTGGTTAAGCTTTCGCAATCCCAAAGCATCCAAAGTCTTTTTGGCTTTTTGTTTATAACCAATCCGACTCCGAATCTGCGTAATTCTTATTATATTCTTTTTTCCTACTTTTACCATGATTAATTAAAAACCTGATTTATTGTGATTCCACGTTTATTGGCAACTTTAACTGCATCTTGCATATCTCTAAGAGCATCAATTGTTGCATTTACTATATTCAATGAGTTATTAGACCCCAAAACCTTTGATAATATATTTGAAACGCCTACTTGTTCCATAACTGCTCTAACCGCACCACCTGCTATAATTCCAGTACCAGGAGATGCAGGTTTTAACATAACACTACTTGCTCCATATTTTTTGACAATTTTATGAGGTATTGTACCGTTTATTATGGACGCTTTAAAAATATTTTGTTTGGCATTTTCCTTCGCTTTTGTAATTGATGCAAGCACCTCATTTGCTTTGCCACGACCAACACCAACATGACCTTTGCCATCACCTACAACTACAACCGCAGAAAAACGAAATCGTTTTCCACGCGAAGTAACTTTAGCTATTCGCTTGATCTTTACAACTGTTTCTTCTTTAAGGTCTAATTCTGATGGATTAATAATTGCCAAAATAATTCTCCAATATTAAAATGAAAGCCCGCCTTCACGAGCAGCTTCTGCTAATGCTTTAACTCTACCTTGATAGCTAAACCCATTTCTATCAAATACAACTTTTTTAATTTTTTTGTTTATTGCGCGTTCCGCTAATATTTTACCAACAAGTTTACCTTGCTCGGTTTTAGTTTCAGCTTTTTTAATCTTTGCTTTTAATTCTTTGTCAATTGTCGAAGCAGATGTGATTGTAATACCTTTTATATCATCAATGATTTGTGCTTCAATATTTTTATTGCTACGATAAACGCACAAACGAGGACGATCACTCACTGTTTTATACAATGTTTTACTTCGATTTCTACGTCGCTCAAAACGAGCTACTTTTTTTCTTAACTTACTCATTATTTCTACCCAACTCCACCTACGGTTTTTCCCTGTTTTCGACGTACATATTCACCTTTATACCGAATACCTTTACCTTTATATGGTTCAGGTTTTCTGAAAGATCTAATTTTAGCAGATACTGCACCAACTAATTGTTTGTCGTACCCTGCTACTGTTATGTTATTTTTATTTGCAGTAATAATAATATCTTCCGGTGGTTCAAATATAATATCATGTGAATATCCAAGTTTTAGTACTAAGCGAGAACCTTGCATAATCGCTTGATATCCAACTCCAATTAATTCTAATTCTTTTGTAAATCCATCAGATAAGCCTGTAACCGCTGAGGCGATTAATTGTCGCATGGTACCATGCATCGCTCGTACTTGACGGCGATCCGATGATCTTTCAACAATTATTTGATTATCTTTTTGAGATACTTTAATCTCCGGATATATGTTTACTTTCATATTACCTTTAGAACTATTTATTCGCACAACCTTTTTAGCTATTTCAAGGGTTACGCCTTCTGGAATATTTATCGGATTTTTACCAATTCGTGACATAATTAATTACCATACATTACAAATATGTTCGCCACCAACATTTAAATTTTTGGCAGTTTTGTTTGAAATAACACCTCTTGATGTCGATAAAATCGCAATACCCAAACCATCTAATACACGTGGAATTTGATTGGAATTGACATAAATTCTACATCCGGGCTTACTAACTCGAACTATTCCATCAATGACAGGTTTCCCTTGATAGTCATATTTTAAGAATATACGTATAGTTTCTTTTTTTCCATCTTTTATAAATATGAAATCTTCAATATAACTTTCTTCTTTTAGGATATAGATTACCCTTTTCTTCATCTGTGAAGACGGTACATCTGTCCAGCGCTTTTCAGCCGCTAATGCATTTCTAATTCTAGTCAATAAATCAGCGATTGGGTCAGTCATTGACATTTAACATAATCTCCTTTTACCAACTGGCTTTTGTAACACCAGGTATTTCTCCTCTTAATGCCATCTCTCTAAAACAGATACGGCATAAACCAAATTTTCTCATATATCCGTGCGGACGACCACAATTTGAACATCGACTATAACTGCGCGAAGAAAATTTTGCCTTTCTTTTTGCTTTAACTACTAATGATTTCTTTGCCATTATGCCGCCTCCGCCGATTCATTCTTCTTAACCGGTTTTTCCCTAAGCGGGAATCCGAATTCTTTCAACAATGCATAAGCTTCTTTGTCAGTTTTTGCGCTTGTTGAAATTGCGATATCTAATCCTCTAATTGCATTAATTTTGTCATAATCAATTTCCGTGAATACGATTTGTTCCTTGACGCCAAAATTATAATTACCACGCTTATCAAATGATTTAAACGACAGACCAGTAAAATCACGCGTACGTGGCAAAGCGATTGAGTTTAATCTTTCAAAAAATTCATACATTCTTTTACCACGAATATTTACAGTACAACCCACTGGAAAACCGCGTCTAATTTTAAAATTCGATACATCTTTTTTAGCTAGGGTAATAACTGCTTTTTGACCAGCTATGACTGTTAATTCCTTTACAGCACTTTCTAATGCTTTAGGATTAAGCTTGGCATCGCCGATTCCCATATTTAATGTAATTTTCTTTAATTTAGGAACTTCCATCACGCTTGAATAATTAAATTTTTTCATCAGACTCGGAATAATTTTAGAATCATAAAATTGACGATAACTTGGTTGATACTTTTCCGATTTAGACTCTTGCTTTGTAGCAGTCTTTTTTGCTGTTTCGGTTTTTTTATCTTGAACTTTTGAATCAGTTTTTGCATTTTTTTCTACTGAAATATCTTTAGCTGTTGTTTTTGCAGTAGTTTTAATATCAGCTTTTTTTGTAACCGATTTCTTTGCAGAAACCTTTTTTATCTGTTCTTTTGTAACAGTTTTTTCTTTAACTGTTTTTTCATCTACCATAATTAAATCTCTATTTCCTGACCAGTTGTCTTAGTAATTCTTACTTTTTTACCTGTCTCTAATTTTTTATATCCAATTCGTGATGTTTTTCCACCTTGAACAGCCATAACATTAGAAATGTGAATTGATGCTTCTTTTTCACTAAAACCACCACTAGGATTTTGCTGAGTAGGGCGAGTTGCTTTTTTAATAAAATTAACACCTTGTACAATTATACGATTAGTATTTGGATAAACTGCTAATACTTTACCCGATTCACCTTTATTGTTACCGCTAATTATTTGGACTTGCATTCCCTTTCTTATATTTCTCATAAAACCTCCGGTGCCATCGAAATAATTTTCATATATCCACTTTCTCTTAATTCCCGAGCTACAGGTCCAAATATACGTGTTCCTCTCGGTTCACCCTGATCTGTTAAAAGCACTGCTGCGTTGTCATCGAAACGAATATATGAACCATCTTTACGGCGAATCTCTTTTCTAGTTCTAACAACTACTGCACGAGTAACATCACTCTTCTTAACCATACCATTTGGAATAGCACTTTTTACCGTAACAACAATAACATCGCCAATTGAGGCGTACCTTCGACCTGTACCACCCAATACTTTAATACAGAGAACTTCCTTTGCCCCTGTATTATCTGCTACTTTTAATCTACTTTCTTGCTGAATCACTTCAAATTATCCAATTATTTTTGCTTCGCGAATTATTTCACTAACTTGCCAACGCTTCTTCTTACTTATTGGTCGAATAGATGAAATTCTTACAATATCACCCATTTTAGGCTCGATAGTACCAATGTGTGCAAAATATTTTTTAAATATTTTTATATATTTTTTATATAACGGATGTTTAACTTTTCTCGTTACCCTCACTACTACAGTTTTATCCATTTTTGCACTAACAACTTTTCCTGTGAGTGATTGTCTTTTTCTTTTTTCCGTCATTACTATTTACCCTCTACTAAATCTTTTCTAATTCCGAGTTCATATTCACGTAAAACTGTTTTTATTTGAGCTATTTCTCTACGTAAAAAACGAATCTGTTGAGGATCTGCTAATTGCTGTAATGCTTTTTGAAAACGTAAATTTTGCAGAGCATCTAAATTATCCTCAAGTTTAGTTTCTAATTCAGTTTTCTGTATTTCGTTTAGTTCGCTAATTTTCATTTTATCTAAATTTCTCTGCGTGTAACTAATTTTGTTTTAATTGGTAATTTATGACCTGCATTCGTGAAAGCTTTTTCAGCATCTTCAAATGAAACACCTTCCACTTCAAATAATATTTTACCAGGTTTTACATTTGCTACCCAATATTCTGGAGCTCCTTTACCCTTGCCCATTCTAGTTTCTGCAGGTTTTTGGGTTATCGGTTTGTCTGGAAATACTCTAATCCACATCCTTCCGATTTTTCGAGTAATTCTAGCAATAGTAATACGTGAAGATTCAATTTGACGCGCTGAAATCCAACCTGGTTCCATAGCTTTTAAACCGTATGTTCCAAATGCAACATAATTCCCACGCATCGCCATTCCTCTGCGATTTCCTCTATGGTGTCTTCTATATTTAATTTTTTTTGGTTCTAACATGATATTTAACCGCGAATTTCTCCGTTATATATCCATATTTTTATTCCAATTACACCATAAGATGTATTGGCTTCTGTAAGTGCATAATCTATGTCAGCACGTAATGTATGCAGCGGCACTTTTCCTGCCATAAATTTTTCGCTTCTTGCTATTTCTGCTCCCCCTAATCTACCAGCAACATTAACCCTGATTCCTTCTGCACCCATACGCATAGTTGATTGTATTGTCTTATTAACAACACGTCTATAAGACATTTTCTTTATAAGTTGATGTGCAATATTTGATCCTACTAAAGCTGCATTCAGTTCTGGACGTTTAACTTCCTTAATATTAATTTGGACTTCTTTACGAGATAATTGGGAAATTTCATTTTTCAAACGACCAACTTCTTCTCCACCTCTACCAATCACAATTCCAGGACGAGCAGTATTTATTGCAACAGTTACTACTTTTGAAGTACGAGCTATTTCAATCTTCGCAACACCGGCATTTGGCAAACGGTGCTTTAGATATTTCCTTATTTGGACATCTTCTGCTAAATCAATAGCATATTCACCTTTTCCAGAAAACCAGTTTGAGCGCCATGCTTTGTTGATAATTAATCTAAATCCTACCGGATGTGTCTTTTGCCCCAAAATTCCTCCTAATTCTTCTCGTCTGTTACTACCACTGTTAAATGTGCAGTAGGTTTTCTAATTAATGAAGCTCTTCCCATAGATGCTGCGCGAAATCGTTTTGCTTGTGGTCCACCATCTACATATGCTTCCTTAATCGATAATTCTTCAGGATTAATATTTGATTTATCTTCATTGGCCATCAAATTAGCCACAGCTGAATGTATTGTTTTTTCAATCACAACAGCTGCTTTTTCTGTTGAAAAATGCAACATATTCAAAGCTACACCAACTTTTTTACCCCTAACACTATCAAGTGTTTTGCGTATTTTACGCGGTGATTGTTTAATATACCTAGATATTGCTTTAGCTTCCATTTTTATTTTTTCCGGTCTCCCGAATGCATCCTAAATATTCTTGTTGGAGAAAATTCTCCAAGCTTATGTCCTACCATATTTTCATAAATAAAAATTGGTATAAATTTGTTACCATTGTGAACAGCCATTGTATGACCGACAAACTCTGGTGTTATAACTGATCTACGCGACCATGTTTTTATCACCCTTTTCTTTCCCGATTCATTCATTGCGTCAATTTTTTTCAGCAATTTCGGTGAAATATAAGGACCCTTTTTCAAGGAGCGAGCCATACTATTTTCTCCTCTTCACAATTAATTCATTAGATTTTTTCTTCTTCTTCCGAGTTTTATACCCTTTTGCTAACACACCTGTGGGTGAAACCGGATGACGTCCACCAGAGGATTTTCCTTCACCACCGCCCATCGGATGATCTACCGGATTCATTGCTACACCACGAACTTTTGGTCTTCTACCAAGCCACCTTGTTCGTCCTGCTTTACCAGAAACTACCTGGTTATGTGTGCGATTTCCTACTTGTCCCAGAGTAGCCATACATTTTTCAGGAACCATCCGTACTTCACCAGAAGGTAATTTTAATGTAACGTATCCATCATCTCGAGCCATAATACGAGCAACAACACCCGCGCTTCGTACTATTTGTCCGCCCTTCCCCGGTGTTAATTCTACATTATGGATCGTCATACCAGCTGGAATATTTTTTAAACTCAGACTATTTCCTACTTTTAACTCAACATTCTCTCCGGAGATTAGTTCATCTCCAACCTTTAGTCCCACTGGAGAAAGTATATATCTTTTTTCACCATCAGCATAATGCAATAATGCTATATAAGCAGATCTATTTGGATCATACTCAATAGTTGCAACTTTTGATGGAATATCAAACTTATTTCGTTTAAAATCAATAATACGATATCGACGTCTATGGCCACCACCTCGATGACGCATCGTTATACGACCTTTATTATTGCGCCCACCTGTTTTACGAAGTGCAGTAGTAAGACTTTTCTCAGGTGTACTCGCAGTTAATTCAGCAAAATCAGGCCGAGTTGCAAATCGGCTCCCGGGAGTAACCGGTTTTAATGATCGAATACCCATAATTATACTTGTGCCTCTCCTTTGAGCAGATCAATTGTAAACCCTTCCTTTAACGTTATCACTGCCCGCTTCCAACTTGATTGGAAACCCTGTGTTCGAATCGCCCTTCCGCCACTTCTAACTGACATTTGCTTGGCTTTCCCCTTACGATTCATAGTTGCAACTTTTTCAACCTTAACATCAAATTTATCTTCAACTGCTTGTTTTATTTGAATTTTATTAGCGGAGCTATCTACCTGAAAGGCATATTTTCGCTGTGTTTCTTCGAGAATGCTCATTTTCTCGGTATATAAAGGACGAATTAATATTTTACGGTAATCCACGATTCTATTTCTTCTGTGCTAATTGTTTATTTAATAATGTCAACCCAGCTTTATCAAATAATAAAACTTCCGAGTCTAACAAATCATACGTGCTGACATCAGTTGCCTTGATGACAAAAATATTTGGAATGTTTCGTGTGGCTAAATTCAAAATATTATCAATCACTGAGGGCAACACGGTTACTTTTGTTTCTGATAAATTCAAATTATTTAATAAATCAATAAAATATTTAGTTTTTGGTTTCTCAATATTGAATTCGTCAATTACAATTACTTTTCCATTCGCTGCTTTATCTGATAATACACTACGGCGTGCCAACTGTCTCATCTTTTTAGGCATTGCTTTGGTATGTTTATGTGGTGAAGGTGGGAATACCACTCCTCCACCACGCCATAAAGGCGATTTCCTTGTACCGGCGCGCGCCATACCACGACCTTTCTGACGGAATGGTTTTTTTTGGCTTCCAGTGACCATACTTCTACTTTTTGCTGCACGTGTACCTTGTCTTAAATTAGACAGTTCAGCAACAACAGCCTGATGTACGACTGCTTCATTTGGCTTTATCCCAAACACAGTTTTATCAACTTTTATTTTTGCGCCTTTAGTTCCGCTATTTTTTAATATTTGTAATTCCATGATTATTTTACAATATAAACAATGCCGTTTCTTGCTCCCGGAACTGATCCTTTGAGTAATATTTGGTTTTTTTCTTTATCCACTTGTATAATTTCGACATTTGGTAAAGTGATTTTCTTATTTCCATAATGACCAGCCATCTTCATACCTTTAAATACTCTAGATGGATCAGAAGCCTGTCCAATAGAACCAGGATGACGATAGGTGTTCTTTGTACCATGCGTTTTTGGCTGAGTATGAAAATTATGTCTTTTAATAACACCGGCGAAACCACGACCCTTTGATGTCCCACTCACATCGACATATTCACCAGATTTAAATAATGAGGCAGTAAATTCTTGGCCCAATTTATATTCAAAACCCGGTATCATATCAAATTCAGCAAGTATGCGTTTAGGTTCAACTTTTGCACGAATAAAATGTCCTTCTATAGGTTTTGTAAGATGTTTTTTCTTTCTATCTCCATATCCAACCTGTACAGCATCATATCCGTCTTTCATTTTAGTTTTGACTTGAGTTACAACGCAAGGACCTGCCTCTACAACAGTTACAGGTGTCATTATTCCCTGTTCATCATAAACTTGGGTCATCCCTACTTTTTTACCGATTAATCCACGCATCACTAAACCTTAATCTCAATATCTACCCCGGCAGGTAAATCTAATTTCATTAATGATTCAACTGTTTTGGGAGTTGAATTAAGTATATCAATAAGTCTTTTATGTACTTTTGTTTGAAACTGTTCACGAGATTTTTTATCAACAAAAGGTGAACGTAACACAGTATAAATAGTCCTTTTTGTTGGCAACGGTATTGGACCCGATATAACCGCACCGGTTGATTTTGCTGTACGAACAATTTTCTCTGTGGACTTATCCAACAAAGTATGATCGTACGCTTTTAAACTTATTCTTATAGTTTGTTTTGGCACAAATTCACCTATTTACTCAATAATTTCAGTAACAACACCGGCACCTACCGTATGTCCACCTTCTCTAATAGCAAAGCGTAACTCCTTATCCATCGCTATCGGTGTAATTAACTCTATACTCAACTCTACATTATCTCCCGGCATTACCATCTCCGTTCCCTCAGGTAATGTTCCTACTCCCGTTACATCGGTTGTACGGAAGTAAAATTGTGGTCTGTAACCATTGAAAAATGGTGTGTGACGACCACCCTCTTCTTTCTTCAATACATACACATTAGCCTTAAACTTTGTATGCGGAGTTATACTACCCGGTTTAGCTAATACCATCCCACGTTTCAATTCTTCTTTATCTATGCCACGCAATAATAATCCGGCA
>JAUWFQ010000095.1 GCA_030606865.1 bacterium | reverse complement strand
ACGGTCACATATAATTCCACGATAGCGAATCCCTTTGTATTTTCCACAATGGCATTCATAATCCTTAACCGGCCCGAATATTTTTTCACAGAACAAGCCATCTTTTTCCGGCTTATATGAACGATAATTTATTGTCTCAGGTTTGAGTATCTCACCATATGATTTGGCAAGAATATTTTCGGGTGAAGCGAGACCAATGGTTATACTAGAATACCTTTTAGTTGTATCGATTTTATTTGTTTGGATGTAAGTCAAAACTATACCTTTAGTTTAATTCAATGTCTATTCCTAGACCTTGTAATTCTTTAATAAGAACATTAAATGATTCAGGAGAACCGTACGGTTGAACATCCTCACCTTTTACAATGGCATTGTACATTCTTGAACGACCTTCAACATCATCGGATTTTGCTGTCAAGATCTCCTGCAACGTATGAGCTGCGCCATAGGCTTCCAATGCCCAAACTTCCATTTCTCCAAACCGTTGACCACCAAATTGTGCTTTACCACCTAATGGTTGCTGAGTAACTAATGAATATGGTCCCGTTGATCGAGCATGCATTTTATCATCAACCATATGACTAAGTTTCATCATATAGATATTTCCAACAGTGACTTCATCGTAAAAATATTCGCCTGTACGACCATCAATAAGCCGGGTCTTACCATGAACAGGCAGGTTCGCCTTTTCAAGCTCTACTTTAATCTCATCGGGAATAGCTCCATTAAATACTGGTGTGTTGTATTTAACTCCCAGTACATTACCTGCCCAACCGAGCATTGTTTCGTACAGTTGCCCTAAATTCATTCTTGAAGGAACACCCAATGGATTTAAAACTATATCAACCGGAGTTCCGTCTTCAAGAAATGGCATATTTTCTTCCGGTACTATTGCTGCAACTACACCTTTATTACCATGCCGTCCAGCCATTTTGTCACCAATCGAAACTTTACGTTTGTTAGCAATAAATACTTTTGCTAATTTCAAAATACCAGGTTGCAGTTCATCGCCAACACGGAGTTTAAACGTTTCGCTTTCTAAGTAATTTTCTAAACGATTCCACTCTTTCCTGAACGAACTCCATACTAATTTTATTTTCTTCCATGAATTACTACTTTCAATCCACGGTTCATCTTGCGCAAATCGTTCAAAATCAAATTCTTTTAGTCTCTTTTCAGTAAGCTTTGTACCTTTCTTAATTAATGTTTTATTGGAAGCTGAATCACGAATACCTCCAGAAGTTTCATCAGTCAGTAATCGTAAAAGTATCTTATCTCTCGATTTCTTTAAATTTTGCTTTTGATTACGGGCGTCTTCTTGCAACTTGATAATTTTTTTACGATCAAGCACCTTTGATTTACTTGCACGCTTTTCAAATAATTTCGTTTTTATTACAGTACCTTTTATTCCGGGAGACGCATGTTTGGAGGCATCCTTCACATCACCAGCTTTTTCACCAAATATTGCCCTCAATAACTTTTCTTCCGGTGTAGGATCAGTCTCACCTTTCGGAGTAACTTTTCCAATTATAATATCACCTTCCTTGACTCTAGCTCCAACTCTAATAATACCGTTGTCATATAAATCTTTGGTAGCCTCTTCACTAACATTAGGAATTTCAGGTGTCAATTCTTCTTCACCGCGTTTCGTTTCACGTACCTCAAGTTCAATCTCGTTTATATGAACTGACGTGAATACATCGTCTTTCACTAATCTTTCATTTAGCACTATTGCATCTTCATAATTATAACCACGCCATGGCATAAATGCTACAACTACATTTCTTCCTAATGCCAATTCTCCATTATTGGTAGATGCACCATCAGCTAAAACGTCTCCTTCCTTCACTTTTTGACCTATTTTTACTAATGGTCGCTGATTATAACAAGTGTTTTGATTGGATCTACGATTTTTTTCCAACTTAATAACAACTACATTGTCACCTTCAACTAAACAAAGTTCTTCCGGAATTTGACCAATTTTGATTTTGATTTGTTTAGCGTCCACATATACCACCGTACCACTTACAGGACTTGATACGCAAGCCCCTGAATCACGAGCTACTACACCTTCCATACCAGTACCAACAATGGGCGATTTCGGATTCATTAATGGGACTGCCTGACGTTGCATATTTGAACCCATCAAAGCACGGTTAGCATCATCATGTTCAACAAAAGGGATTAATGCAGCAGCCACACTTAAAATTTGATTAGGCGCCACATCCATGTATTCTACCTTTTTCGGTTCAACCATTGGAAAGTCACCCTTGATTCTTACTCTCAGTGAGCTGTCTGAGATTTTATTATTTGCATCCAACTTGGCATTTGATTGCGCGATTAACACCCTATCTTCGTCATCAGCAGATAAATATTCTATTTCATTTGTTACGTATGCTGCGTCACTCTTCAATTTAATTTTACGATATGGAGCTTCTATAAAACCATGCCAATTAATACTTGCCATTAATGCTAAAGAAGATATAAGACCAATGTTTGGACCCTCAGGTGTCTCAATTGGACACAATCTACCGTAATGCGTATAGTGAACATCTCGAACTTCAAATCCTGCTCGTTCACGAGTTAACCCACCAGGACCTAGAGCAGAAATACGACGCTTATGGGTGATTTCAGCTAATGGATTTGTTTGGTCTCCAAACTGCGACATTTGACTTGTACCAAAAAATGTATTGATAACAGTAGTAACGACTCTTGCATTAATTAAATCCTGAGGTGTAATTGATTCCGCCTCACGAAGATTCATCCGATCATGAATTGTTCGAATCATTCGACTTAGAGCTGTAGCAAACTGATTCTTTAACTGTTCACCTACTGTTCTAACTCGGCGATTGCCCAAATGGTCAATATCATCAGTTCCGCGTTCTCCTTTTCGCATATCAACAAGAAATTGAACGACTTTAACAATATCCTCCATAGTTAACACTGTATCTTCAACATTAATATTTAAATCGAATTGTTTATTTAGTCTATATCGTCCGACTTGGCCTAAATCATATTTTTTGGGATTGAAAAACATCCGTTCAATAAATTTTTGAGCAGTTTCCAAATTTGGCGGTTCACTCGAACGAATTAGTTGATATACTACTTCAAGTGCTTCCTCAGTATTTTGCGTCGGGTCCTTTTCAATAGTATTCAGAAGCATCATAGCGTGGAAATCTTTATTTCTGTCAACTACCTTAATAGATTTTATTTTTGCGTCTTTAAGCACTTTTAATACTTCATTTGTTATTTCAGTACCATGCTCAAAGTAAATTTCACCTGTAGCTGTATCAACAATATCTTCTACAATCGTAGCACCAATAAACTCACTTAAATCCTTTTTGGCAAGATCAACTTTATTAATACATTTCAGTGCTTCAAATAGGTCAGCATCAGTAGAAATACCGAGTGCACGTAATAACATCGTTGCAGGGAATTTTCTGCGACGATCGATAATAACAAAAAGACAATCATTAATGTCGGTGGTAAAGTCTACCCAAGATCCGCGAATAGGAATAATTCTTGCTTGAAATAATTTTGTACCATTAGGATGTATAGTTTGGTCAAAAAATACACCGGGTGAACGCTGTAATTGTGATACCACCACCCTTTCTGCGCCGTTAATAATAAACGTACCTTTATTAGTCATATAAGGTATATTACCAAAATACACATCTTGCTCAATAGATTGAGCATATTTACTACGATCTTCTTCGTCTGTAATATTCAATACCAATTTTACTTTTAGCGGCGCTGAATATGTGACGCCTCTTTCTATACACTCATTGGTCGAATACTTTGGAGGTGCAAGATAATAACTCTTATATTCTAATATATAATTACGATGCGAATCTTCGATCGGAAATACATTTTGAAAAACTTCTTCCAAACCGATACGTTTTCGCTCGTCTTCAAGGGTGTCTTCTTGTAAAAACATGCGATAAGAATCGCGCTGAAGACCAAGTAGATCAGGCATTTCAACGACTGAATGAATTTTCTGAAACGAAATCCGTTCAGCCGCATATAAATTATTGGCTCCCAAAAAAGCCTCCTATTTTTTATTTAAAACAGAGATGAGATAAAGATAATAGACTTATCTATTTTACTTTAATTCAACAGTTGCGCCGGCTTCTTCCAAAGTTTTTTTAATTTCTTCGGCTTCTGCCTGTGGCACATTCTCTTTTACTGCCATAGGGGCTGAATCAACTAATTGTTTGGCTTCTTTTAATCCAAGGCTGGTAATTGTTCTAACTGCTTTTATGACAGCGATTTTTGCCTGTCCGGCTGCTATTAAAACCACATTAAAATCAGTTTTTTCTTCAGCTACAGCTTCTCCTGCTGCAGGAGCGGCGGCGGCTACAGGCGTAGCGGCGCTAACACCAAATTTCTCTTCAATTTCTTTTACTAATTCGGATATTTCAATAATATTTGCTTTCTCTATATAAGACAAAACATCTGCTCTTGTGACGGCCATTAACTAACTCCTTTATTCAATTTATAGATCTATGATTTCTTTTCTTTTATACTATTTAATACACCAACCAAGCTAGACATCGTAGCATTTAACACTCTTAATAACTTAACTAATGGACTTTGCAATGAACTGGCAAACATTGCAATTAACTGCTCACGCGATGGCATATCAGCAATACTTTTGAATTTTGATCCGTCGAGGACCTCTCTATTAAATAATATACCTTTCACAGTTGGTTTATCAAATTTCTTGGCAAATTCTTTGATGATCTTTGCTGGTGTTGTAGGTTCATCATAAGATATTGCAATAGCTGTAGGACCTGATAAAAATTTATCCAATCCTTCAATTTTATTATTTTCTGCAGCAATTTTTAACAGAGTATTTTTAGCAACATAATATTCTACTGAATTTTGATAGAATTCGGAACGTAACTGCGTAATACTACCAACATCTAATCCTATATAATCTGTGAAGTAAATTGCTTTAGCTTTATTTAATTTTTCAGTTAATTCTTCAACTTGTTGTATATTTTTCTTATTTGGCATTATATTATCTCAAAGCTGTATAATCAATTTTAATTCCTGGTCCCATAGTGGATGATATTGTCATTTTCTTCAGATAACGACCTTTAACGGATGCAGGCTTTGCTTTCATTATAGTATTATATATTGTTTCAATATTTTCAAATAAAGCTTTCTCATCAAAAGATACTTTTCCACATGCTGCATGAATAATGCCGGTTTTATCTACTCTTAATTCAATCTTACCTGCTTTTAATTCTTTAACGGCAGTTCCAATATCCATTGTAACAGTTCCGCTTTTGGGATTTGGCATTAGTCCCTTTGGTCCTAATATTTTACCCAATTTCCCCAAGTCAGGCATCGCATCGGGCGTCGCGATAATCTTATCAACATCAGCCCAACCCGCTTTTATTTTATCGATATATTCGCTGTAACCGACATAGTCTGCACCGGCATCCTTTGCCTCTTGCTCCTTCGCTCCAGATGTAATGACCAATACTTTCACACCTTTTCCTGTTCCATATGGCAACCCGGTAGTTATACGAATATTTTGATCAGCATGTCGTGGATCTACTCCAAGATTAATGGCAACTTCAACCGATTCATCAAATTTTGCAAAAGATAATTCTTTAACTAGTTTGACAGCCTCTTCTAAAGGATATTCCTTTGTACGATCAATTTTCTCTAAAACTTTTTTTCTATTTTTTGAATTCATAATTATCAAACCTAATTCACTACTTCTACGCCCATACTTCTGGCAGTACCGGCTATCATTTTAACTGCATTTTCGATAGTATTAGCATTTAAATCTTCCATTTTTATAGATGCGATTTCTTCCAGATCTTTTTTACTTATTTTTCCTACTTTTTCTTTATTTGGCTCTCCAGATCCTTTTTCGATTTTTGCTGCTTTAATAATTAATTTAGCAGCAGGTGGCGTTTTAGTAATGTAAGAAAAACTTCTATCTGCATAGACTGTAATTTCAACCGGAATTATCATACCAGGTTGATCTTGTGTAGCAGAATTAAAGGCTTTACAAAATTCCATAATATTAACACCATGCTGTCCCAATGCAGGTCCAACGGGTGGAGCGGGATTAGCTTGCCCTGCCGGAATTTGAAGTTTTATAAATCCTATTTCTTTTTTCGCCATAATTATAACCTATTTTTCTAATTCAACTTGCAAATAATCCAATTCAATTGGCGTAGGTCTGCCAAAAATACTTACTGAAACCTTTAATTTTTGCTTATCTGTGTTAACTTCTTGAACAAAGCCTGAAAAATCCATAAATGGTCCATCAATAACTTTAACTGCATCTCCGGTTTTAAACGGATGGGCAACTAATTCAAAATCTTTACTTCCTTCCACTACACCAATAATTCTACTGATTTCCTCGGGTTTGAGAGGTTGGGGTTCTCCACGAGATCCAATAAAGTTTATTACGCCATTTATATTTTCAACTAAAAATTTTGATTCTTTAGTAATCTCCATTTTTATTAATAAATATCCCGGGAAAAAAACTCTTTCACGAACCTTCTTTTTCCCTTCCTTCATCTCGATTATATTCTCTGTGGGAACTAGAACTTCCTTCACCATCTCCGAGTATTCACTATGTGAAACCTCAAATAGGATAGCCTCTTTAATTTTTTTCTCCTTACCGGAGATTACTCTTAATGAATACCATTCCATATTGTTTATAAGATAATGCTTAAAATTTTGTTTAAAATAAGATCTGCAATAAAAAGGAATATAGCTATCAACACTGAAAAAGATAATACAACATAAGTTGAACCTTTCAGTTCATCCCAAGTAGGCCAGGACACCTTTTTCATTTCAAACTGTACTTCTTCAATATATTTTCTAATTTTTTTAATCATTATTGTAAGATCCTTAAACAGCGCACCAAATATCTTAATTATCGCAGTGCGATAATAGCAGGAGTGGCAGGAATTGAACCCGCAACCCCCGGTTTTGGAGACCGGTGCTCTACCAATTGAGCTACACTCCTAATTATCACCAAAATTGATATCATAAATGTATTTTATTTATCTAATTATTTGGTTTCTTTAAAGATAACATACTTCCGAACGATAGGATCATACTTCTTATATTCAAGCCGTTCAGGATGTATCCGTTTACTTTTAGTAATAGTATACCTGTATCCTGTACCTGCAGTACTCTCCAATCTTACTATTACTCTTTTGCTGTTACCTGCCATTTTAATACCTACTTACTCAATAATTTCAGTAACAACACCGGCACCTACCGTATGTCCACCTTCTCTAATAGCAAAGCGCAACTCCTTATCCATCGCTATCGGTGTAATTAACTCTATACTTAACTCTACATTATCTCCCGGCATTACCATCTCTGTTCCCTCAGGTAATGTTCCTATTCCCGTTACATCGGTCGTACGGAAGTAAAACTGTGGTCTGTAACCATTGAAAAATGGCGTGTGACGACCACCCTCTTCTTTCTTCAATACATACACATTAGCCTTAAACTTTGTATGCGGAGTTATACTACCCGGTTTAGCTAATACCATCCCACGTTTCAATTCTTCTTTATCTATGCCACGCAATAATAATCCGGCA
>JAUWFQ010000042.1 GCA_030606865.1 bacterium | reverse complement strand
TGGGAATGTCCAGCGAAACCAAATCATAATAAATATAGTAGCTGTCAACTTGGTTAAAAACCAAAAGAACCCCCACCATGCTCCTTCCATAACCCCTGCAATCGGACTCTGCCAACCACCTAAAAATGCAACAACGGTAATTCCGCAAACCACTAACATATTTCCATATTCACTAAGGAAAAAGAATGCCCATCGCATACCGGAGTATTCTGTGTGGAATCCCGCAACAAGTTCCGATTCCGCTTCCGGAATATCAAACGGAGTTCGGTTAGTTTCGGCAACTCCGGCGATAAAATAAATGAAGAATGCCAAAAAGGAGAACGGATTATTGAAAATATTCCAATTTGGTAAAAATCCCCATATGGTTCCTGCTTGACTTTGGATTATTCCTTGCATACTTAAGGTACCGGCTAACAGCAAAATTGATACTAATGACAAAGCAGCCGGAATTTCATAACTAATAATTTGTGCAGCAGAACGCATACCGCCGAATAATGACCATTTATTGTCAGAAGACCAAGCGGCTAAAATTATCCCAATTACACTAAATGAACTAACTGCGAGAATGTAAAAAATACCAATATTCATATCTGCGGCAATTAAGTTCGGTCCAAATGGCATCGCAGCTAAGGCGATAAAAGCACCGAGAAAAAGAACGAAAGGAGCGATTATAAACAATTTCCTATCTGCAGCTTTGGGAATAATATCTTCTTTCAGTAAAAGTTTTAGGGCATCTGCTACGGTTTGCAATAAACCCCATTTCCCGGCATGCAGTCCCGGTCCTTGCCCCATCGGACCAATACGATCTTGCATAAACGCTGAAAACTTTCTTTCGGCATAAACGGCAGCTAGGGCATTTATCGCCATAATGGCGAAAATTAGAACAGCGGCAATAAAGACTGCTGTTATAAATAATATGGAAATATTTACATTAAATGGAAGCCAGGATTGAAACCATTGAATGATCTTATCAATCGTCATCTGTCAATCTCACCTAAGACTATATCCAAACTGCCTAATATGACTAAAATATCTGAAAGCATCCAACCGGTTGCAATTTCGCTTAAAACACTTAAAGCGGTAAAAGCAGGTGAACGCATTTTTACGCGAATTGGACTTGGCTTTCCATCACTTATGATATAGTACCCTAAATCACCTCTTGGTGATTCTGTTCTAAAATATATTGATCCTTTTGGCGGACGCACCTTTTTAGGTAATGCTTCATGCACATCGCCTTTACGCGGCATTTTATCCAAAGCTTGCCGAATAATCTTTATACTTTCTTTCATTTCTTCAGCGCGCACCCAATACCTATCCCAACAATCACCAACTGACCCCATCAATCCTTTTCCAACCGGTATATTAAATTTAAATCGATCATATATAGAGTATGGTTCATCCTTGCGTAAATCCCATTTTACTCCTGAGCCACGTAAATTTGGACCCGTAACGCCATAATCTATAGCAACATCTTTCGGTAAAATACCAACATCAGCGCTCCTTTCAATAAATATCTTATTATATGATAAAATATTATGGTATTCGTTGATATTCTTTTCAAATTCATCTAAAAATCGGTATGATGCTTCAACAAAACCAACCGGCAAATCATGAGAAACACCGCCTACCCACATATAATTATAGAGCAAACGTGCCCCACAGGTTATTTCAAATAAATCTAAAATTCTTTCCCGATCACGGAACATATATAAAAATGGTGTATAGGCACCAACATCTAAACCAAATGTACCCAAAGCTAATAAATGGCTGGCAATCCGATTATACTCAGCCATAATCACGCGAATATATTCGACGCGTTCCGGTATTTTAATATCCATCATTTTTTCAACCGCAAGAACATATCCAAAACTATTATTCATTGCAGCAATATAATCGCAACGGTCAGTATATGGGACTACTTGTTCATAACTTAAATTTTCGCAATGTTTTTCAAAACATCGATGTAGATACCCGATTACCGGAATGATCTCAGAAATAATTTCACCGTCGGTTTTAACTTTTAGTCGTAAAACACCATGTGTGCTTGGATGTTGAGGCCCAATATTCAAAGTCATTTCATCGGCGCGAATTAATCCCATCCTTTTCTCACTTTTGGAACTTTCATTCCATTATATATATTTGGTGTTTTGTAATCCTTACGTAATGGCCAACCTTTCCAATCATCCGGTAATAACATTCTTCGCAAATCACGATGTCCTTTAAAACGAATGCCATACATATCATAAACTTCCCGCTCAAACCAATCGGCTATTCGCCAAACCTGTTCGACAGAAGGGATATATGGTTTTTTGCGCGCTACAGAAATCCGTATCTCAATTTTATGCTTTAATTTCATTGAGTGAAAATTATAACGCACCTCCAAATCTTCCTCTATTCCTAAATCTATTCCGGTAATACATTGACAAGAATCAAATTTAAGTTCAGAATCAGTTTTAATGAATTGTGCGACCTCCTTCCATTGTTCCGGTTGAATTTGAATAAAATCATTGTGTGGTTCCTCCGGTTTAACAATAGCTCCCGGAAATCTCACTTCAAGGATTTCACTGACTTTTTGATTTATTATCATTTTTTCTTGGTAAGCGGACGTTCTTTTCTGATTTTATCCTGAAGTTTTAATAATCCCTCAATTAATGATTCCGGTCTTGGCGGACAACCCGGCACATATACATCTACGGGAATTATCTGATCGACACCCTTTAACACATGATAACCTTGTCTCGAATAAGGACCACCACTATTGGCGCAGCTTCCCATCGATATAACATATTTGGGATCTGCCATTTGATCATATAATAATTTTACACGTGATGCCATTTTCAATGTTACTGTTCCTGCTACAATCATAACATCTGCTTGACGTGGCGAGGATCGTGGCATCATGCCAATACGTTCTAGGTCATGCCTACTAGCCGCAGTTGCCATCATTTCAATTGCACAGCAAGCTAAACCAAATTGAAAATACCAAGCTGATGTGGACCGTGCCCAGCTTAATAATTGATCAATCTTTGCTGTAACAATATTATCATCGAATCTATCTTCTAAAAAACCCATTTACTCCTAGGCTTCCTTTCCACTAATTTTTTGATATCTGCCTTCACCGTATTTAACACGATACTTTACCCAGTCTAAGTCCTTTTTCTTCCATACATAAATCAACCCCACAATAAGAATTATTAGAAATATCGCCATTTCAAAAAAAGCAAGCCAGCCCAATTCTTTATAAACCACTGCCCAAGGGAATAAAAATAATATTTCCACATCAAATATGATAAAAACCAGAGCAATTACATAATAACGAATATTAAATTTAACCCAAGCTGAACCCTCGGCTTCCTCACCACATTCATAGGTTGATAATTTGCTTTTTGAAGGGCGAGAAGGCGATAATAGTTTCGCTAATAAAAGCGCAACGGTCAATAAAACCGCGCCGATTATGACAAATAAAAATACTGTTCCAAAGTCTCTATACATTATTTGATTTGGTCATTGAAGTTACAAATTTATAGCTTTGCATTTTCAGCAGTCAAGGCAAACTTAGGTTTTTAAAAATTAATTCGTAAAAACTATATTTTGATTTTGTTTTGAACCAATATAGTATAATAATTTTAAGTACTATGAAAATAATTAATACTATACTTGTAAGTCTTCTTTCCCATTTACCAAAATGGATTGTCAAGCCATTTGCTTCACCATATGTAGCAGGTGTTACCGTTAACGAAGCGGTTGAAACTATTAAATCACTAAATAATAAGGGCTATGTGACAACCATTGATATTCTTGGTGAACATGTTGCTACAGAAGAAGAATCCTATCGGATACGGGATGACTATCTAAATCTATATGATAGAATTGAAGGACTAGATGCAAATATTTCTCTTAAACCTACGCATTTAGGTATGGAGATTGATCCTGAGTTATCTGAAAGCAATCTGCTCAGTATTTTAGAAAAAGCTAAAGAAAAAAATAACTTCATGCGAATCGATATGGAAAATTCTCCATATACTGATTCAACAATTGATATATATAAAAAATGTTTAAAAAAATATGATAAAGTTGGAATGGTATTGCAATCCTATTTACAGCGTACTAAGCAAGATATTGAAAATCTTGATTCCGCTAAATTTAATTGTAGAATCTGTAAGGGTATTTACCGCGAATCAGAAAAAATTGCCTATCATGGTAAAGAAGAAATACGGGATCGATTTTTTGCAGATGTAAAAGCTATTTTAACTGGAAAAGGATATGTCGCTATAGCAACTCATGATAAACTACTGATAGATAAAATTGAAAATTGGATTATCGAAAAGAAGATTCCGCTCAATCGATTTGAGTTTCAAGTACTATACGGCGTACCAATGGGCAATCGATTGCAAAGATTGTTGGATAAAGGATACACAGTACGGAATTACGTACCATTCGGGGAAGCTTGGTTTGATTACTCGATACGCAGACTAAAAGAAAATCCAAATATTATGTGGTATGTATTAGGAAATATGTTTAAGAAGTAACCATTTAATAAAAATATAATCAAAATAGTCTAGAATTGAATTATCTAATAATAACTAAACATTTAATAAAATGAATGAAAAAGAAACAATAAACGCAAGTTGGATAGGAAAAATGGGTTTTGAGGCCAAAGTTAACGGTCATAAAATTATTTTGGATGCAATTGAAAATGTCGGTGGTGAAGATAAAGGTCCAAGGCCTAAACCTTTTATGATGGTTTCGTTAGCAGGATGTACTGGAATGGATGTAATATCTATTCTTAAGAAAATGCGTGTAGATGTTGATGATTTTAATGTTAGGGTTGATGGTGAATTAACAGACGAACACCCAAAATATTATAACAAAATGCATGTAACTTACGAATTCTGGGGGAAAGACCTACCTATTGATAAACTTAAAAAAGCAGTAAAACTTTCTGAAGATAAATATTGCGGTGTTAGTGCAACTTACAAAAAGGTAATGGAGTTAACTTCAGAAATTGTTGTGCACGAATAATTTGGTTTCAAGATGGTGTAATTAATGATGAAGCGGCTAAAAAAGCTGTGAATGCTGGATTATTGGTTGTCATGGACGATTGCATACTAAGACAACGCCAAGCGGGATGATCCAAACTACGCAGCGCATTGTGAGATTTAGATTAGACGTTAGATATTAGATATTGGATATTGGATGTTAGATGTAAAGGTTTTGAATTCAACATTTAACATTCAAAACTCAACATCTACCTTCTTCCATTTTCCATCATCCATCAACCATTAATCATCATTACCCCGTTTTCCCCACCCCATTTTATTACGTAGAGTTGTGTAGTAACTGCAATCTACAAAATCTATAAACTTGATTACATAATTTGCTTTGCGCACCGTGATAACCGCATCATAATTAAAGTTATGGAACACCTGCCCATCTAAAGTAACTCCAATATCTTCCGCCGGATCTATAGGAAAAGTTATTTTAATTTCTGAGGAATCAGGAACAACTAATGGTCTTGAAGTAAGCGAATGAGGGCATATGGGGGTAATAATAATTGATTTAACGCTGGGTTCAACAATCGGACCTCCCGCTGAAAGCGAGTAAGCCGTTGAACCCGTGGGAGTTGAAACAATTATCCCGTCGGCTTTGTATTTGCCGATAAATCTATTGTCCGCTTCCAACATACAAGTAACCATCCGATGTGTTTTTCCATTATTTACAACTACTTCATTTAACACCTGTGAATTAATTGTTCTACCGTTTGCTGACATCTCGGCATCAAGGACCATATGGTCACTAATTATGTATTTTCCTTCAATTACCTGATCAAGTCTGTTATATAAATCAGATAAGGTGACATTAGCCATAAATCCCAAATCACCCAAATGAATACCTAATATCGGAATATTCCGATGTGCTACTGCACGAGCGGCGGATAATATTGTTCCATCACCACCTAAAGTAAGAATGAAATCCATATCATTAAAATCATCTGCACTTTCGATAACCGGAAAATCTGTTTGTTTAAATTGTTTTAAAATTCTGGTTGTGAGGTAAGGTGTTAATTCATGGTTTTTTGCCCAATCAAGGATTCCTGGAAGAGTGTCCCAAAATTTAGATTTTTCTGTGTTTCCCCAAATTGCGAATTTTTTAGATTTTTTCATTTTAAATCTTTTAATTCAAATGAATTGTCTACTTTTTTGATTAATTCTTTAATTTTTTGATCAGCATTATCCAATTTAGTGCGACAGATTTTGCTTAACTTGATGCCTTCTTCGAACAATTCCAAATTTTTCTCTAATGTCTCTTGTCCTGATTCAAGCTGATTTACAATTTCTTCCAATTTTTTGAACACTTCCTCAAAAGCAAGGTCTTTTTTCTTATTAGCCATTATATAACTTACAAAAATTGATTAATTCATTGTTTGTTTTTTGATTTAGTTAAATCCATAATTTTAGTTGCAGTAAATGATCCCTTTGAAGTCAATAATTCAAACTTATGACCCTTTTCAATATCTCCCGATGCTCTGATTATTTGTCTGTCAGGCAGCTTAAATGCAACTGAATAACCTCTTTTCATAATTGCTATCGGATTTAAAGCCGATAATTTTTCAGTTAAAGGACTTAATTCCATTCTCAAAATATTTTGATTCTGTAATATAGAATTGACAAACCGGTTTGATAATTTTTCTAACTCACTTTGTTGTAAATCAATAACCTTTTTAGGTTGCTGTCTTGAATGGCGATTGATTAACTCATCAATATTTTGCCACTTGCGTTCTATCAAATACTTCATATATGATTCAAGCTTCAATTGTTGTTTGTCAATAATCTCTTTTATGTCTGATATAGAAGGACTTACAATTTCTGCAGCAGCCGATGGTGTAGATGTGTATTTGTCAGCAACCATATCTGATATAGAATAATCTGTTTCGTGTCCGACCGCAGAGATAATCGGGATTGTGGAAGCACTAATCGCACGGGCGACTATTTCCTCGTTAAATGGCCATAAGTCTTCTAATGATCCGCCTCCCCGTCCCATAATTATTACATCAACTTTTTTATATTCATTGAATTCTTCAATCGCTTGGCCAATATCAAGAGCTGCCCCTTCACCTTGCACTTTAGTTGCACGTAAAATTATATCGACGAACGGGGCACGTCTCTCCAAAATTTGAAATATATCTTGAACAGCCGCTCCGGATTGACTTGTAATTACACCAATTGTTTTAGGATATTCCGGTAACTTCTGCTTCTTTTCAATATCAAATAAACCTTCTTCAGCTAATTGTTTTTTTAATGCTTCAAATGCTAAATATAGAGTTCCAATTCCAGATGGTTCTAATTGTTTCAAGATAAGTTGGTATTGTCCGCGCTGCTCATATACCGATAATCTACCATTCGCTAAAACCTGCATTCCATCTTCCGGTTTGAATCGTAAATATTGATTAAATCCTTTAAACATCACAGCTTTGATTTCCGCAGAATCGTCTTTTAATGTAAAATACATATGGCCGGAATAATGATGTTTAAAATTTGAAATCTCCCCGGAAACCCAAATTTGCTGAAAATTACCTTCAAGCAAATTTTTAATCTGATTTGTTAATTCACTAACTGAAATTGTTTGATTAGTGTCGAGCATTTATAAATTTAATAATTAATATTGAAGATTAAAGATTGTTTTTTTGTCATATATTAATTTGTTGTATATCTGCCATATCCGTAACTATTACTGCCCCATAATCCACTAATTCCCAAATCTCATAATAACCTAATCCCCTATTTCCGGTGCTCCAGCTTTGACCCAACAGGTATACCAATAAGAAGCAATTCGTTCTGCAGATTTATTTAATCTATCATGAACAACATCTGCAGTCTGAGTGTATAATACAGATAAGTATTCATCATCAAATGAAAGTTTCTCGTATGTATTAAGGCTGTCTGCCTGAATTTTTCTTAATGGAGCACGCGCCAAAGAATCAGCGCTAAGTAGTAAATGGTATACTTGGTAAGATTCTTTCACAATTGCAAATGCCATTTCCAAAGGATTATGAATTATGTCTGCCTTATTTGATGGCTCGATATATGTCACGTACTGCTTAACCATTGGGGTCTCCCAACGGAAATGAACTCCTTCGTTTCCTGTTAATTGTCCATTATAATTAGCACAGGTATGCAGTGGCATGTGGATATCAGCAACATAATGACTTAAGGCAGACATAGTGTAAATTGATTTTTCCCATTTTCCTTCCTTGAATAATGCAACCAATCGATTGCAATAATCATCAATATTCCATGGCGCTATTCCCCATTGGCTCACATTTTCCTCGCCATATTTGGAATATAAATTGTCAATATTTCTTGGAATATTATCAAAAGGATATTCATCATATAGATCAGCATCTATAAAATGGCGATGCCCTTCGTCAGGATCTATTGCCTTCCAAAAATCGGGATCTGCAGCATGGTACGATAGATCATCAATATGTTGTATTAAGAAATCGCCGAATTCACCGGGAACTGCCTGAACAGCTGCTCTCGTAATTCGGCGATGTACATCATAACCCCAACCAAACAGTTGAGTTAACGATATTAACAATTGGAAAATAATTATATTTACGGCAATTCGCCGCATATTGTATATCTCCTACTTACGTTTCTTATGTCGATTAGCGCGTAAACGTTTTTTACGTTTATGTGTATTCATCTTGCGCTTTTTGCGTTTTTTTCCGCTTGGCATTAATTCTCCTTAATTATTTCAATGTGTTTAATACTTTTAACCGCATTTTTTTTGCTGGTTTAAATGTCGGAACATAACGTTCTTTCAAATAAATAATTTCTCCCGTACCGGGATTTCGTGCTTTTTTGGGTTGTCGGTGTTTTACTGAAAAGGTGCCAAATCCACGTAACTCAACCCGTTCATTTCTAGATAATGCATCTATGATGAGCGCCATTATACCATTCATAACAACCTCGGTTTCAACCTTGGTTAATCCGGTAGCTTTCGAAACATTATCCACTATTTCTTGCTTGGTCATTTTCTACTCCTATTGCCAACGATAAGCCGGTTCAACTCCGATTCGGCTCCCAAAATTATGCTGAATTTCATTATATAATAAATCAAATATAGACTTACGTTTTTTCCTTATTTCAACTTTTTTAGGTTTACCCTTAATACCACCAATTTTTCCCGCAATGGCGATGGCATCTTCAAAGGTACCTATTGTATCAATTAAACTTAATTCTAAAGCCTGATTTCCCGTAAATATTCTACCATCAGCAAATTTACGAACATCCTCAACCGGAATGCTTCTACCTATAGCAACTGCATTAATAAATTGTTCATGTTGGTCATCTATTACCGACTGAAAATATTCACGATCAGCTCTACTAACAGGTCTGGTCGGTGAACCTGAATCCTTTAGTTTACCGCTCTTTATTGTTTCAACATGTAATCCTATCTTATCAAGTAATTTCGTTACCACGGGATATTCTATAATAACACCAATACTTCCTACTAATGAACCGTGGTTCGCCACAATCATTTCACTCTCAAGAGCAGCATAATACGCACCCGATGCCGCAGCATTATCCACTGATACAATAATAGGTACTTTTCCTTTTAAATCTTTAACTTTTTCATATATTTCTTGTGAGGCACCAACAACTCCTCCACCGCTGTTTATGCGCAAAACAATTGCTTTTATATCAACTCTTTCGGAATAGTCATTTAACTGTTTATTTACTTGTTCGGAAGATAAAATCATTCCTTCTAAACGAACTATACCAATTTTAGCTCCTCCGAATATTCTGGAACTGGATGTCGCTGAACTAAAGATACGTATAATAATAAATAATAATAAAATAGAACCGATACCGAACCAGATCCATCGATTGGTTGAGCCCGGTTTGTAATTTTGCCTTAACTTCTCTTTAACCATAGTGTTATCTTTTGACCGGGATATATAAATTGACCATATTTTAAACCATTCCAACTTCTTATCTGCCTTGCTTGCACGCGATAATTATCCGCAATTTGTCCTAAAGTGTCGCCTTTTTTTACTGTGTAAACCTCTTTTTTAGTCCCGGAAGGTCTTTTAGAACTTACGCTACTATAACTTACTTTTGTCGCGCCACGTACAGGAATTGTCAACACTTGTCCTACTTTAATTTTGTGCCTATTCTTAATTTTATTTACCGCAGCAATATTATGAATAGAAACTCGATATTTTCTAGATATGGTACCCAAATTCTCTCCACTACGAACTCTATGAGTAATATATTGCGGAGCAAATCTTTTAGATTCAGGTAATGCTGCATATTTCTTTTCGAATAAATCTTTCTTCCCGATTGGTAACTTGAGGTTGTAGGATTTAGTCGGAGTTGCCGATTGTCTTAATTCAGGATTATATTGTCGTAAAGTAGTTAAATTAATTTCGGCAGATTTTGCTAATATTGATAGATCTGCACTCTTCTCAATCTCTACAACATCATATTTCCACGGATTATTTTTAGGTGGATTAAACCCATACTTTTCTGGATCTTGACCAATAATGGTAGCAGCAAGAAAAAATGGAACATAATTTCTAGTTTCACGTGGTAACGCATGTAATTGCCAAAAATCTGATGTTTGGTGTAATCTTTGAGCTCTGGTTATTCTCCCACTCCCAGCATTATAGGCTGCTAGTGCCAAATACCAATTATCAAATTGTTCATATAACTCTGTAAGATATTTGCAGGCAGCGTGCGTAGCTTTTTCGGGATCCCGTCTTTCATCCACATACCAATTGCGATTTAAATTATAACGTACGCCGGTACTATATATAAATTGCCACATCCCCGAAGCATTTGCCCGTGAATGAGCCTTTGGATTTAATCCTGATTCTATCATAGCAAGATATATTAATTCTTCAGGTAATGAGTATTGCTTTAATATATTTTGGATCATATCGTCATATACTGCACGGCGATTAAGATATATTTCAAATTGTTTTTTTCCTTTGGTTTGGAAAAAATGAATAAATTGCTCTACTTTTTTATTAGTAACAATCGGAATATGTCCGTCACGATCGTCTAGCACAGTATACTTGGTATTCCCAATTTCAACTTCAATCGGTTCCACCAGTTGTGTCACATCATGTCGCAACTTTTCAGCGGTAATGGAAACATCGGATGCCTTTAATGTCGTTAAACGACTCGTGTAAATATCAACTAAAGTTTTTTCAAATCTTTCAAATTCATCTTTATCATCAATATTCATCTCACCCAATTGATCCGCTTCCATTAACAAATCAAATATTCTGTCAAGATTAAAAATTACTTCGTTAGTGTCTTGATAAACATCAGCGATCATCGCCTCTGTTAAATACACTTTTACATCTCTCAATAATTGCGGTAGGCGGTCTCCTGATTGAGAAAAGCCATTCCCATTTAAATAATTTATATTATTCGTTTTAGTACTATCATTATTAGATATATGGTCTTGTGCCCTTAGGTTTACTAAAGATAATGATATAATTATAAATCCTGTAAGTAGTCTAATCATAAGCTAGTTAGCGGAACAACAGCGTTGAAATTAAGTGAGTGGATATGGTTAAACAAGTTTTAAGTAGCTCACCTATCAAGTATTTTTTCAACCAATTTTGATGTTCCGTATCCTTTTAAAAATGGTATTATTTTTACACTCCCCCCCCAGCCTTCCATCTCTATGGCTCCTACTATTGATTGAGAGTCGTAATCTCCGCCTTTTACTAACACGTTGGGCTTAAGTTCACAAATTAATTCAAGCGGTGTATCTTCATCAAATATTACTACCATATCAACCATTTTCATCGCATTTAAAATTGCGGCACGATCTTGTTCATTTTGATACGGTCTTGGTTTTCCTTTAATCCGTTTTACCGAAGCATTACTATTAAGTCCTACAATTAAAAAATCTCCCAATAATTTTGCTTCTTGTAAATACTCTACATGACCACGATGGATTATATCAAAACAGCCATTAGTAAATACGATAATTTTTTGATCATTTCGCCATTTACTAATAATCCTTTGTGCTTCAGTTATATCAACTAACGACATAATTCTTTTCTTTTAATGGACATAAGTGACACAAATTTCTGCTGCACCAATTATCATCTATTGCAATTAGACCTTGGAGTATTGAAAATGATTTTAGATGTGATGATTGTATAATAGTTCCAAAGCGTTTTGCATATTTCCGATAAATATTTGGTATCTTTAGACAATTCCATATTTCATAATAATTCTGATAATTCTTAATCTTATTTAAATACAAAGCTCTAGCAGCATAATATGGAATTACAACATTTCCAAATAATTCGTTTTTAATACCTATTCCCATAACAGTTTGCAAATCATTAGCTACCAAAGTGTTTACATTAATTAAACTAGGTTGTCTATTAAAATCTAAATTTGAAAAATACTGTATTAATTTAACGGCAAGTTTCATCCGATTTTGCGGTTGCTGCGCCGGACGTATTCCACGCTTTACCCAATTGATTTTTAATTGTAAACTTTTTTCCCATAAACATTTCCCCCCTTCCAGTAATGTTAAATATTGATATTTGTCAAAGTTTATGCTATTTGCCAATTTCACAAATTGCGATTTATTACCACCCGCTCCGAGAATACTAAAACTATGAATTATTAGAATTCTATTTAATTGTTTTTGATTGTCATGATAGCCATTATAAATATTGATCTTATCAAGCCATCTATTGTGACTGTTATAAATAATTGTATTAATTAAATGGGAACTTTTGTTAATATTATTTAATGAGCATTCAGTAGAATAATTATTACCGAGTTTTAATAATACAGTTGGAATTGTTGGTGTAATAATTCCATCATTTAATTTCCTTACAACATGTAATATTACTGAATGATATGCGGGATTTTGATGGTGCTTGTGTTTGTACCAATCAGATGCACAAATATGACATTCAACCGGTCCATTTACCACATTATCATTAATAATTAAAATAGCATCTTTAATATCCGGACCTTCATGCTTATTATGTTTCCCGGCATTTATTATAGTGATACTACCTGAACTTGCCGTATCAATAGTTGTACCCGGCGATATGTTAAGCCATTGCTTAACTAAATCAATTTCATATAGATTTGCCGGTTCTGAAACATTGTTTTTGAAAGAAAGATTAGGTAATAAATATCCCATTTTACATTACAGAATAAAATGGATTATTTACTCTTTTCCCATTCTGATTTTAGGCGGATTACTGCTTTATATACTTTATCTGTTAGTTCATTGCGATCTTTGTATGTCATTCCTTTTGTATTGATCGGTTTTCCGATACGTAATTCAACCGGAGTTGATTTTAATTTATGCGCTCCTTTAGTTGCGACATCACTCGTACCACACAGCGCCATCGGGACAACCGGAAACTGAGTTTCAATCGCTAAGAGGAAGCCGCCTTTCTTAAATTTATGGATTTTACCGTCTTTAGAACGTGTCCCCTCAGGAAATAGCAAGATAGATCTCGGGTTCTTTTTTAGGCCCAGGGCTGCTTCCTTTAATGATTCAAGCGCTTTAATATGATTTTGTCTATCAATAAATATATGCTTCGCTGCTTGCATTGCCCAACCAAAAATGGGAATCCACTTATATTCAATTTTTGATATTGATACCATGTGGTGATTAATACCCGCAAATGCTAATGGAATATCAAAAGGTGATTCATGATTACCAGCAAAAACGTAATTTTGTTCTGGATTAAGACGATCTAAACCATATACAGAGTATTTTACACCGGCTGAAGCAAGTAGAAGTTTTGACCAAATTTGGGCAATTTTGCCAAAAATCTTTCCTTTCCATTCAAAAATTGATAAAAATAATCCTACAATTCCTAATATACTAGTCCATAATATTAGATTAAAAACTACCCAAATCGTTCTCATCTCTTTATTACCTCTGCTCCAAAATAAGGTTGTAGTGATTCCGGTAGTTGAATACTACCGTCCGACTGTTGGTAGGTTTCCAATAGTGCAATCATTAAGCGTGGTGTAGCCACACCCGAACCATTTAAAGTATGAACGAAATCTACCTTTTTATCCTCTTCCCTGCGATATCTGATTTTACCACGCCTTGCCTGAAATGATTCATAATTACTGCAGGTTGAGACTTCTAACCATCTTTCTTCACCGGGCGTCCACACTTCAAGATCATATGATTTTGCTGAAGCGAAACTCAATTCTCCCGTGCAAAGAGATAACACCCTATAATGCAATCCTAATGATTGTAAGATTGCTTCCGCTTGTAAGGTAAGCGCTTCCAATTCATCATAAGATTTTTCCGGTATTACAAATTTAACAATTTCTACTTTATTAAATTGATGTAGTCTTGTAAATCCGCGCGTATCTTTGCCATATGAACCGGCTTCACGACGGAAACATGCTGAATAGGCAACATAGTTGATTGGTA
The DNA here is from genome assembly GCA_030606865.1 of bacterium. GTDB lineage: Bacteria > Fidelibacterota > Marinisomatia > Marinisomatales > JAHJCW01 > JAHJCW01. Next base: position 792 of record JAUWFQ010000042.1, on the reverse strand, counting down.
ATTCTTTCTCGTCGATTATCTCATTTTGATGAATATTTGTAATCGGGACTTCAGCGGTTGGAATTAAATAAAGCTCATCCCGATCTATAAAATACATATCATCTTGTAATTTAGGAATTTGAGCTGTATTTCGCATTGCTTCCATGCGGGAAACAAATGGTGGAAAAATCTCTTTACAATGATAATTGGCAACATGAAAGTCCAGCATATAATTGATAAGGGATCTCTCTAATTTTGCTCCTTGCCCCATGTATAAAGGAAAACCACTCCCGGCAATTGCAGCACCTTTTTTAAAGTCAAATAATTTTAATTTTTCACCAAGTTCTAAATGATTTTTATACTGAAAAATGGATTTTGGTTTATCTCCCCATTCACGAATAACAATATTGTCTTCAGAAGTTGAACCAACAGGAACAGAATTATGCGGTAAATTTGGAATTTCATATAATAGGGGTTCTAATTGATCATTTATTTCATTTAGATTTGATTCTACCTTTTTTATATTTTTAGAGAGTTCCTGCATCTCTATAATGGCATCGTTAGCATCTTCTCCCCGTACTTTAGCTTTTCCTATTTTTTCGGAGGCTTTGTTACGCTGTGCTCTTTTTTCATTTAACTCATTCAATATAAAACGCTGTTCTTTTTCTAATTTTAATATCTGATCAATATTAACATTTTCACGCTTAGCCGCGATTCCACTTTTAATTAACTCAGTCTTTTCCCTGATTAAATTTATTGGTAGCATTTTATCCTATAATATTGATAAACAAATTAAAATTAACGTCCTTGACC
>JAUWFQ010000056.1 GCA_030606865.1 bacterium | reverse complement strand
AAATTTTCCGACAACTATTTCTGTTTGATATGAAATATCGATATCCTTGGTATTGGCTCCGTGATCTATTTTGGCAGTATCGTGATAAAACCGCATTAGGTCGAGTCCCGTTCCAAGACGATTTCTGCGTGCATAAAGAGTTGGACAGGGAGAGATAACTTCAATAAATGAAAAGCCCGGTTTCACAAGTGCTTCTGCAATTGATTTGGCCGTTCTACGTATATGTAATGAAGTCCAACGTGCCACATAAACAGCTCCACAGGATTCTGCTAAATATGGCAAATTAAACGGGAATTCATAAGCTCCGTATGGCGTAGTAGAAGCATTGGCTTCTTGAGGAGTGGTAGGTCCGGCTTGACCGCCTGTCATGGCATAATTAAAGTTGTTTATACAAATAATAGTTAGGTTCATATTCCTTCGTGCAGCGTGAATAAAATGATTGCCGCCAATTGCAGCAATATCGCCATCTCCGCTAATTACAACAACTTTTAATTCGGGATTGCCAAGAGCTACTCCGGTGGCAAAAGGTAACGCCCGCCCGTGCGTTGAATGAAAAGAATCTAATCTTAAATATCCTGCAGCACGCCCGGAACACCCTATTCCGGAAACAACCGCAACTTTTTCACGATCTAAACCGGATTTTTGCAGACCGGAAATAAAGGCTGTAATTGTAGTACCGATCCCACAAGTTGAACACCAAATATGCGGCAGACGCTCCGTCCGTAAATATTCATTCATCGGATGCGTCAATGGTTCTGGAGATTTCGGGATTTTTAATGTACTTGTTGTTGGTGCTGTAATCTCGCTCATTTTACACCTTTCTTGATTGCTTTTAAAATATCATTTGGATCATGAACCCAGCCACCGGCATGCGGTACATGAATAGTTTTTGCTTTTCCGGCTGCACATCTTTCAACCTCAAGAGAAATTTGGCCAAGATTGATCTCAGGGACAATAAATGCTTTTACTTTATCGGCAAACTTGCGAATTAATTTTTCAGGAAATGGCCAAACAGTAATTAAGCGAATTGTTCCAACTTTGATACCGGTGGCTCTTGCCTCTTGTACTGCCTTCAATGCCACCCGCGATGTTATTCCATATGAAAGTACTATGACTTCAGCTCCATCTACTTGATCTTCTTCAAGTAAACGTATTTTTTCCTCATTTTTAAGAATTTTATCTACTAAATGCTTAACATTTTTTTCTTGAGCCTCGGCGTTGATTACTGGATAACCTCTCTCATCATGTGTTAATCCTGTAAGATGTATGTAATAACCATCTCCGGCTTTCACCATCGGAGCAATTTCATTGCTTCCATTGAATTTAAATGGTCTATAATCTTCTTTTTCCCCTTTATAAAAATTGCGCGGTACGATCTCGATTTGATCGGCTTCTGGTATGATAACTTTTTCAGTCATGTGACCTACACATTCATCCATCATAAATAAAACCGGTACGCGCCATAGTTCCGATAAATTGAATGCGGTGATCGTCAAATCAAAACATTCTTGAGGTGAATTTGGCGAAAGCGCGATAATTTCATAATCACCATGAGATCCCCAACGTGCCTGCATCATATCGGCTTGAGCGGTAAGAGTAGGTAATCCGGTTGATGGTCCACCACGCTGAACGTTTACAATAACACATGGAGTTTCCAGCATTGCTGCAAGACCGATGTTCTCCATCATTAATGAAAAACCCGGTCCGGATGTCACGGTCATGGATTTTGGACCTGCCCAAGCTGCACCAATTATTGCAGCCATAGAAGCAAGCTCGTCTTCCATTTGGATGAACATACCGCCAACTTTTGGAAAGCGTTCTGCAATTCTTTCGGCTACTTCTGTTGATGGTGTAATTGGATATCCTGCTAAAAATCTGCATCCGGCTGCGATAGCACCTTCGGCGCAAGCGTGATCACCGTCAATATAGTGATTTCCAGTTGCTACTCCAATTGTATCTGCTTTCATGATTTTGCCTCTTTTTTAAGAACTTCATCAACATCAGGGTGGCGGGGTTTTCCCTCAATTACAAATATCGAAAAGTCAGGACAAATCATTTCGCAAAGCGTGCAGTTGACACAAGCTCCTTGTTTTAAAACTATCGGATAATGGTATCCTTTCCGATTAAATTCTTTGGACATTTCTAAAACATCTCTTGGGCAATATTCAACGCAGAACTCACAACCTTTACACTGTTCGATGTCGATATGTACATCGCCATGCGGTACTTCAATCGTATTTATATCGAGTGGTGCACGCCAGTAATTCATTACGATTCCTTAATAAATTAGTTATTGGACGAAATTTTCGCCTTCTTCTTTTTTGACTTTTAAATAAAATTCACAAATATCACAACTTTCAACCTTTTTCAAATGTATGCACGTTGGTTCTCCATCTTGATTTGTACCTGCAATATGCCAACAGTATCTTCCACCAAAAAGTCCACCATTAATGCCATTAAATGATTTATATTGTACAGAATGACACTTTCCAAGTTTTTCAACATTTTTACCACCATGTTCTCTACCGCATTGATTAAAATCCCAACAATTTAATTTCATATTTTCCTCAGAGTTGTACTTTTTGCCGAGAACCATTTTGTATAATATCTATTAAAATTGGAGAAATAGAGGAGAAAGTTTGGGTAAGACAAGAATAAGATATTATTTAGTAAAGGCATAGTGTATTCTTTAGATATTCTATAGTGTAGCCTTGAGCGTTACGTTTTAAATTAATAATAATTTTTATTAATGGGTATAGTAGATTTTATTATCTTCAATATATTCAAATAGAAATTAGTGAAAAATAATCTATATATTATAAGTATTATTTGACTGAAGAAGCCGCGGAGTTCTCAAAACCGTAAGTGACATAATAATTAGCTTTATCGAAAAAATAATTTACTTGCCACATAAAATCCAGAACCTGATACATCGCGATTGATTTTTTCCAAACATTACTGTTTGCTAACACATGTGCAAATATATGCTTTCGTGTAAGACTTAACGCGCTAAGCACCTCAGATAATTTAAATCCTTGTTCACATCGCTGCTGTCCCACCTTAGTATAATAATCCCAAATATGTTTTTTCTGTCCCATGGGTGTTGTCATCCAATCGCTGAATTGCGATATAACATTATGAGCCCGTTCATATAAAATGTCATGTGAATATTTACCATATTTTGTGGTACTTTTATGTGAGCAAACTTCGGACACCCAATTTTCAGTGATGATACGTGAATCTTTACTAATTATTTTATATAATGAATCTGTAGGTAAATTGAGTTTTGATTTTCCCCGTTTACTGTCAATATTTTTAAATGAATCTTCCATGCGCCATAAATCTTGATGACTTTTAATATAGCGTTTAACAGCTCGCCGATTTGCATGGAACGGCAGTTTTGGTAAATCAAAAATAGGAAAGAATTTTGCATTTCTAGCGTCATCACCAGGTGATAAATTACCGGATTGCCATTTAACTTCAAAAGTCACCCAAATTAAATCGCCATACACATCATTATAACGGGAATTAGTGTCTAATAGACGCAGCACTTTACCATTAATTCCGGTTTCTTCTTTCAACTCGCGTTTAACAGCTTTTTCAACCGATTCATTGAGCTCAACAAATCCCGATGGTAAGCACCATTGTCCCGCGTATGGATCACGGTCTCGCAATACCAATAAAATTTCACGCTTTTTATTTGGTACAACCGCCGACACAACCGGTAATGGATTATCATAAAAAATTGTTTTACAAGTGGGACAATAATCGCGATTGCGGTTTTCGATTTTTTTGCGAGTTATTTTTGATTTGCACTTTGGACAATATTTACGTTGAACTGTCATGTAATTACCCTATTTTTGTATACGGCATCTAAAAATGGCATCATCTTTGTTTAATACATATTTTCCGATTTTATTGATTTTCGCGGTAATAATATTCCTTAATCTATCATCGAATTCTTTGGTCTTAATAAAATCCGCATAATCATTATGATGAATTAAGGACGTCTTTTTGAATTCTAATAAATCAAACAGTTTGTCAATATCATCATTATAAAATTCTAAGGTATTACGATATTCTATTTTTTTAATATCATTAAAAAAAGGCTGCAATAATTCTAATCCGTTTTCAGCGTTAAAATTATCAAGTACTTGTTCTGAACCAAGTTCATTCCAAGTTGGCTCATTTTTAAGATTTAATGCAGTTTGTAAATCTTTTAATAATTCTTTTAATGAATTTGTCGAGTGAGTAATGGTTATAAATAATCCATCGGATTTTAATTTTTTTACGATAGTTGGCAATATATCAATGAAAAAATACAATGAAAAATTGCACAGGATTAGATCAAAATAATTGTCGGAAAATTCGGATATTCGGTTGGCATTTCCGCATATATATTTTCCGTTAAAATCGGCTTTTTTTATATAATTAAGAAAAGTAATTCGGTTACTCTCTAATGGATCAATTCCAATGTATTCGGAATCTTTTGGAACAATTTCATTTAAATAATTAATACACCTACCGTAACCACAACCAATATCAGCGAGCTTAATTTTGTCAGGGAAAGAAATTCCTTTATAGACAATAGAGCTAAGAGGATTGGGATTAGTTGATTGCTCTAAAATTATCTCACCAATACGTTGGTGTAATTTTACACGACCGAAAGTATTGTCTAAATTTTCTAGTGGTATTTTATTCATTAAGTAACAGTTATTTTACTTAACGAATATTACTAATTAACCAAATAAATTATCCTATAATTTCTAAATTCCTTTATTATGTGCTTAAACGATTAAATAATACCGCCTAAAAAGTATCCGAGAATTAGTAATAGACCAACCGTCAGATGCGTTCCAATATGAGTAACATTTACCGGTAATAATTCATACGGTAATTTTTGTCTATCTGCATCTTTACTTGACCACCTATCTAACCATTCCTCGCCTGATTTTATTCCTTTTCTAACAAGTAAGAATGGAATAAGAGCTAATAGTATCCAAGGGCTAGAAAATTGCGAGTAGATAAAACCAACAATTCCCAGTACAAGTATGTACAAAAAGGTAATGTAAATTGAAATTTTATAAACTTTGAATGGTTTCGCAAAATCTGCGATATCACCACTATCAGCTAGCCGAACAACCCATGTCCGTTTACCAACTTCACGATCAGCTACGAAATCCTGAAATCCATTAATAAATAGGATTAACCCAACCAATATTGCAACAGGGATAGATGCGATTATTACCGGTTGAAATTGCCAAGCTTCCAATGGAAGCATAGTTTGTTTTTGAACATAATGTGTCCCTAGTGCCATTACCGGACCGAATCCTAACATTACCGCGATATCACCGAATCCATGATAACTTAACCTAAATGGATTGGCAGTATAAAATATTCCCAGGGCAACACCGACAATACCTAACCACAATAGAGGACTAAATGCAAAATACGCCCCATGTAAAATCGTATTTAGCGTGAGACCAATCCAAACGACACCAGCAAATAACGCTATTGCATATAAAAATACTTGAGAGGGCGACATTAACCCTGCTTGGATTACTCGCGATCCACCAGTGAACGGACTGAATAATTTGTTTACTTCATCATTTCGAGTTATATGATCGGAATAATCATTAGCGACATTTGTACCGGCATGAGCAAGTATCGCACCCAACAGCGATAACCAAAAATAGGGCCAATGAAATGTGTTTGATTGATAATAAAATACTGCTGCACCAAGCGCAACAGGAACAATAGTTGCGGTAAAGAATGGTATCCGTAGTTCACGTAAATATAGACCAACTTTTTTCAATAATTTTGAGGTAATACTTGATAAAAGTGATTTTTGATTTTGGGGGAATTCTTTCCATTCGAATTGAGAGTCGGAATAGAAATCCACATACTTAATTACAGTTGGTACAATTTTGTAATATCCTATTATTTTATTCTTTTCCAGGAATTCATCATCCATTTGCTTTTGAAAAGCGGTTGTAACGGATAAAATATTTTTCTTTGCTTTTTTAATTTCATCAGTATCTTTTATTTGATGAGCATAGCCTGTGATTTGCAGCTCTGTTATTCCGGGTTCTCCCTCAGGTTTGATAACACATTGTACTTTCGGATTAACTCTGATTTGTTCAGCTTTCCGGGTAGGATTGAAGGTAAAAAAGTAAATATCAAACTCGTCGTTGTAGTAATAAACATTAGCTGCTGATGCATTACCACCCACTGCTGTACCCAAGGTAAGTATATTTGCTTTATTCAGTAGGTCTAATATTTTTTTATCTAATTTGGTATGTTCCATTAGTTATCCTCATATTATTAATTTTAATTCTTATTTTGGTGATTCCGCTGATAATCCCGGTTTTAGCATATTCACTTTATAATTTATACACCTACCATAATCGCAATCAATATCCGCAACTTTGATTGCATTAGTAAAATTAGCCCCTTTGTACGTAAAAGAACCCATTGTTTATAGATTAGTTGAATGTTCAAAAATAATTTGCTAGTTTAGAAAGTATATTTCAGTTCTGCATTTATCAACCGTCTCATTGAAGGGGAACCAATCATTTGGTAAGCTTCTTCATCAAATAGGTTTTCTATGTTAAGTTGTAAATGAATGTTATTAGATATATTATATACTACTGAAACATCCACAAAATAAAAGCCACCCAATGGACCGGTGTTTAGATAATAAGGATTAGTGCCGGCTGTGCTTGTTCCGATACCATCATTTGAAGCTTTCCATCTCCCGGAAACAAATTCATACTCTTTAACGTGTCGCATATGAGCATTTATATCCAATCCATCAATAATGACATCTTTTGCTCGAACACCCAAAGTCCATTTATTTGTAGGTGTGTTAAAATAAAATCCTTTATAAAATGTTGAGTCTGCCGATTGCAAACCTTCTGTCTTTGCTTGATCAAAATTTGATTGGTCGATGTATGAATAATTTGCAAATATATTTAATTTGTTTGAAATAGGATATGTCATCGATACATCTAACCCGCTTATTTTAATATCACCAAAGTTTAAATAAGTCAGCAAAGGAACTGATGGATCTAATTCCTCTTCACCCATCAGTATTGCAGGACCAACCGGTATAAAACCGCTGATAAAATTTTGATATCGACTTAAATAGTAATTAACATCTAAATATAAATTATTTGCCAATAATCCTTTGTAACCAAATTCCAAAGTTTCATTGGTTTCTGGTTTTAGCGGATTAATTTTAGTTCCATCGGCCAAAGTGAACCCAAGTCCATTTCCACATTGATATCTACTGCCGGGTATATAAATATATAGATATTGTTGCGCAATGGCGGGTGCTTGGAATGCCTGATTCCATGTAACTCTAAAATTACCATTTTGCAGTCCGGTCCAAGTCAATCCTAACCGAGGACTGAATTGGTTCTCGTAATTGTCATGCATATCGTAGCGAAATGCTAATGTTGCATTTAAATCTGCGGGCAGTTCACTTTCAATTTGTGCGTATACGCCTAATTGATCAACAATGATATCTTCTCCTTGGATTTCACCTGTTCGCGGGTCGAAACCACGATCAAGTAACACGGTTCTTTCGCTAACTGGATTTTCTCTGTCCCAATTTACTCCACCAATTATGTTGACATTAGATATTTGAAAATTTCCTTGAATTTCTGCGCTTAAACGATTTGATTTATCAACAAGATTTATTGCATTGATTGCCACATCTTCAGGTAATCCGCGTACAACTTGCAGAAACGCTTTCACATCTTCTTGATAATACTTATCAGACAAATTTCCGATCGAATGTATGCGCGCAAAAATACGAGGATGAGATAATTGCATAAACCAACGTTTGGTTTGCCAATCCTTTATTACATTATGTCCTATATTTGTGGCATTTCTAGTTGAGAATTGATGAAAATCATATCCTCCGGAGAGTTCCCAATCGGAAAAAATGTTATAATATACCGATGCATTTAATCGTTGATGTTCTATAGGACTGTCATTGCCCTCGACAGTGAATTCACCGGTTTCTTGATTACCGTTTTGATTAGTATCAATCCAGTAAGTACGATTATCATCGAAATCTTTTCCGGTAAGATATTCAGCATTTATTTTGTAAGCAAGATGACCGATAGTACCTGCATATCTACCGCGCGCATTTACTATGGAATTTTGCCCACCCCCAATTACTAATGTTCCGCCATGTGAATCACGCGGGTGGAGTGTAATAACATTTAATAATCCATTATGTGCATTAGGACCATATAGAGCTGAACTCGGACCTAAAATCACTTCAACTCTATCAATATCTTCACGAGGGATCGTATTCATATTCGCAGCACTTAAGCCGTTGCCGGTCATCATTTCACTCATTCCGTCAGTCATTAATTGAAAACGATAATTATATCCCGTCATAAATCCGCGGGCGTTTATTCCAATTCCATCTATACCGGTTCTATAAATATTTATACCTTTAATATGTTGAATAGCATTGGCATAGGAAAATCCTGCCCATCTGCGTATTTCGACTGAATTCACTACTGCAACGGTCGAAGGAGCATCAACAATTTTTTGATGTCTACGAGAAGCTGATACTATGACCTTATCACCTTCAATTGTGCCTTCCGGTAAAACGAAATCAATTGTTTCATTAACATTTGATAAGTCAATTGATTTTGTTATTGTGCGGTGTCCGATAAATGCTGCGTTTAAATCGTAATACCCTATTTTGATATTTTTTATGAAGTATTCACCGTCTGCATCTGTTGATGAACCTATTGAAGTTCCGCTTATCCAAACATTTGCACCAATCAGCGGTTTACCGTCATTGTTTTTTATCTGACCGGAGATTGAATAGGTTTGTCCAATCAATATTCCTGTTAGAAATGTTGTATATATAATTTGTTTAATTAAAGTTGCCATTTTCATTATTTTCCTATTTTACTTAATTGATAATCCCATTATTATGATAATTCCATTGAATAAATATATCTTTCTAATTAAATGCCCATACTGATCTAATAATATCCAATTCTTTTCATTACGTATTTTTTTTAGTAGTTTGAATAGTAGAGGAAGGGTTAGCAAAATTGCCCAACAATATATTGAATAAACATTAAAAAGAATTAGGAGCGCCATTGATATATAGATTGCAAAACCGATTATAACCATTCCCCAATATGCACCGGGCTTTCCCAATCGCACTGCGAGAGTTAGTTTGCCTGCTTTTTTATCGGATTCTATATCCGGTAAATTTTGATAATAAAGAATTGAAGCGACCATAATTCCTATTGGTAAAGAAGCCCAAAATGATAACCATGTGGGATAAGAATTGATTGCCCAGTATGAACCTACCACCATAATTGGCCCCATGTTGATACCAACAAATAGTTCGCCAAATCCCCTATAACCGTATTTTATTGGTGGAGCTACGTAAAAAAAACTACTCAAAAATGCAAAAATTATAAATCCCCATAAAAGCCAAATATCTTGTATTGAGGTAATATAAATCGCCACTAAACCCGCAAGGAAATAAAGCGATGCCACTGCAATCCATAGTGATTTTATTCCAATTTTTCCTTCTTGGATAACACGAGATCCGCCAATTGATTTATCAGTATCGGTACCTTGATAATGATCAAATAAATCATTAGCAAGATTGGTGGCTAAATGCACCATAAATGCTGCAAGATTTATCCAGCTAAACATGATAATATCTTCAGAATGTATTGGTCGTGAAAGCACTAATCCCACGGTTAATGGAATTATCGTAGCAATATAAAATGGAGGACGACTTGCCTGAATCCATGCTTTAAATTTGCTGTATTGTTTATTAGTGCTCATTTACACAACGTTTTTCCATTTGCAGGAAAATTTCTCAAGTAGATCAAATAATTCGTATAGCAATATACCTATTAAGGAAAGTGCTAACATGCCAACAAACATTGAAATGTAATCAGCGCGACCCCATGCATCTATAATATACATTCCGAGCCCGCTTCTAGCATTTATAGATTCGACGAAGAAAAGGACCGCTACAGCAGTGCCTGTCCCAATTCTCAGAGAAGTATAAATTCCGGGCAAAGTTGCGGGCCAGACAACATGATTAAAAAATTGTATTTTTGATCCTCCAAGCGATTTAAAAGAATATTTTACAGTATTATCAATAAGTCGGGCAGAATCGCGTGTTGTAATAAGTAATTGAAAGAAAACAATAATAGCGATCAAAACGATTTTACTTAAATCTCCTAAACCAAATAATAACAGTATGACAGGAAGAAAGATAATTTTAGGTATCGGATAGCTAATATAAATAATTGGAGAAAACCAACGATCCAATTTGGGAAAGCTACCTAAAATTAAACCTAATGGTACAGCAGTAATAAAAGCTAGTCCAAGCCCGCCAAGTATTCTGAAAAGACTACTATAAGTGTTTTGCCAAAAATCGCTTTCGGAGAATTCAGCAAAGAATGCTGAAATGACCGGAATAGTAGGAGGCAAGACCTCACTACCTATCAAAAAAGATAATATTTGCCATAAAGCAAAAAGTGCAATAAAACTAATTAGATAAAGAAACAATTTGGTATTAAACATCAGTTAAGTAAGGCTTTATGAACTTTATAACATTTATCAAAAAAAGATTTTGAGGAATGAAAACCAGGATTAAATACTTCCTGGTTTTCAATTATCTGGTCAACATTTTTTGCATCCGGATTTAAAATCATGATTTGCTGTCCTAGAGCAACAGCTTCTTCAATGGAATGGGTAACCACAATAAATCCAAATTTCCGTTTGCGGTATTCATCCATTAAATAATGTTGTAATCTCTCTCGGGTGATTGCATCCAAGGCAGAAAATGGCTCATCCATTAATAATAATTTTGGTTGTAGCAAAAATACTCTTGCAAGCGCAACGCGCTGTTTTTGGCCACCGCTTAATTGCTCAGGATATAATTTATCAAGATGTACTATGCCTAACGTTCTTTTGATCTCTGTTACTGCTGCTTTGTCAATATCATAACCTTGTAATTGTATTCCTAAAATTATATTATCTGATACGGTTTTCCATGGCAGCAAACCATAAGTTTGCAAAACCAATGCAATTTTATTGGTTGTTTCAATATGGATTTTTCCATCTAAAAGCAGTTTACCTGAATCCGGCTTTAGTAATCCTGCGAGAATTAATAATAAAGTAGTTTTCCCGCAACCCGATGGTCCAACAATAGCGAGAGAATTTTTATGTTTAAGATTAAGATTGATATTATCTAAAACACCAACCTTCTTGTTGTTTTGTAAATAGGATTTTGAGAGATTTGTTATTTTTAATAGATCAGGGGAGATATTCATCTGACATTAAATCCTCAATATCTAATTTTGCGCTAATAATATTTGTTTCACTTAACCATTTATAAGCGTTAAGAATATTATCTTCTGATGGTAAGGCTAATTGTGGAAATATTGGCACCGGAAAAGTATTTTTAAGCAACTCCGGAACTCGACAATTATCTAACATAATAACTCTTACAGAATCGGGTCTTTTGTTGATAATATGTATTGCGTCTTCAATTGCTAATAAAAATCTTTTTACGCTTTTAGAGTGTTCTGTTAAAAAATTTGTTCTGAATACTGCCACAGTTGGGGTCTTATTTAATTTTCTGTCATCAGCAAAAACTTTAGCTCCTTTTTGCTCAGCAAATGTAACTAATGGCTCGGGCAGCACTGCTGCCGGAACTTGATTTTGCAAAAACAGTTGCAGCCGAATCGGTATTTTTTTTGTATCAATTTTATTATATTTAATAACGGTTGAGTCAACAGATTGAAGCAAGTATGGTGTAATATAATCGATTACAGTATTGGTACT